>CAZNFE010000032.1:1929-13966 GCA_964571945.1 uncultured Pseudomonadales bacterium | reverse complement strand
TGGCATCTGACAAGGATTTTGTTGAATCTATTGTTGACCAGGTAAAAGAAGCAGTCGAGCAACCGAAGCGGGATAATGACAATCCCGAACCCAGCCATGACTGATTGCTGTATCAGTTCAGGTACCCGCACGCGGTTAGATCTTGCGGATTCGATCAACAAGTTCTGCAACAAAGTCTTGCGCCCAAAAGATCTTGTTGGATCCTTTAACCAGAATCGTATCACCGGCATGCAGCGATTCGCACAACCTGTCCATATCAATATCACTGACTTTTTCTACATAAAACCACTGTTGCTTTGGCGGTAACAGTTTGTACAGAGCATACATCTGCTCTCCAACGGCGATTACCTTATCTACCCCGGCACAATGAGTGAGCAATTCGGTATGCATATCGGCACTGTGCTCGCCCAATTCGAGCATATCGCCGAGCATCGCGATTCGACGCATGGTGCTGCTATGATCCTGCTGCTGTCCCATCGACCCCAGATTATCCAGGGCATAGGCCATGCTGGCAGGGTTGGCATTGTAGCTGTCGTCAATGATACAAATTCCATCCACCAGGCAACGATTACCCCGGCCTTCGGGAGGTTGAGCGGTTGCCAGAGCAGCTCCGCAATGACGAACATCCGTACCCAGAACATGACACACTGCAAGTACCGCGAGACTGGTTAAAACCCGGTGTTCACCACTTTCGCCCAGTTCAAAGCCGAACCGGGTTCCCGCTACATCGACACTCACGCGACAGCTACCCGGTTCAACTGCAAGCGGTTCCACTCCCAGACACCGAATATCAGCCTGTTCAGTAAAACCGAATGTGACAATCGATGGGTTTACCTCCAGTGCTTCAAGTGTGTCAGGTACCACCAGGGAACCGGCGTCTGTCAGACCATTACAAATGGTTAATTTTTCTTGCCGGATCGCATCCAGGCTATCAAAAAATCCAATGTGTGCAGGTAGAACATTGAGCAACAGCGCAACATCCGGGCTGGCCAGTTCAGCCAGCGGCGCAATTTCACCCGGATGATTCATGCCGATCTCAAAGACACCATACTCCGCATTTCGCGGCATTCTCGCCATGGAGAGCGGTAGCCCCCAGTGATTATTCAGGCTGCCGGTTGCACCATGGGTTACCCCCACGTCATTCAAAACATGTTGCAGACAGGCCCGTGCGGTCGTCTTGCCACTGCTGCCGGTGATCGCGATTACCTTGCCTGACATCCTCTGCCGTGCAAATCGGGCCAGATTCCACAACCCCTTCAGGGTATCAGGTACTCTCAATACCGGCAGATCGACCGCCACTTCCCGGTGCGCCATAATCGCCGTGGCGCCGCCCTGCTGTGCCTGCAATACAAAATCATGGCCATCCGAGGTACCCATCGAAGCCATATGAAAGCCTGGGCCGGGTGCACCGCTTAAAGCAATAAACAGATCACCCGATTCAAGCGTTCGCGTATCAATGCTGATACCCGTTACATCCGGCACAACTGGTGCCACCCCTGCTGCTGCATCGGGATCAATGAAGCAAGCACTGAGCAGTTCATCCCATGTCCACAAATGCATCTACATCATCCCCTTTATCCGCTCCGGATTATATAATGAACCCCGGGTCACTTGTCTGTACTATATATGATAAGCGTGGCAAGCATGACAAACGTTAGCAGCACGCGGTCAGTGAGGGATACCCGATCATGAATACGGAAGCCTACGAAACCGGACAGGTAACAGCAAACGGATTGCAATTTCATTACATCACCAAAGGTGCAGGTCCACTCATCCTCTGCCTGCATGGCTTCCCTGATATTGCCAGTACCTTTCACCACCAACTGGATGCATTCTCCGCCGCTGGTTACCGGGTAGTCGCACCCTATATGCGTGGCTATGCACCAACGGATATATCGGGTCCCTACCAATCGGCCGCATTTGGTCAGGATGTGCTCGGTCTGATCAGTGCGCTGGATTATGAACAGGCGATTCTTCTCGGACACGACTGGGGGGTTACCGCGGTGACCGCAGCCGCGGTCTTTGAACCTGAAAGGATCTCTAAACTGATTACCTGCGCAGTTCCCTACGGCTCGAGTTTCGGACAATCGCTGTTAATGGATGCTGATCAACAGCGTCGTTCCTGGTACATGTATTTCTTTCAGTTGCCACTTGCAGAGATAGCTGTGCCCGTCAATGACTTTGCATTTATCGAACGCCTCTGGCAAGACTGGTCGCCAACCTGGGATATTCCGGAACAAAGTCTCAAGTCGGTGCAACATACGCTGGCCCAACCTGGCGTATTGTCAGCCGCTCTCGAATATTACCGATATGCCCTCAACCCTGCGAAAGCAGATCCGGCACTGGCACATTTGCAAGCCAGAGTATCAGAACCGATCAGCGTACCCACGCTGCATATACACGGTGAGGTGGATGGCTGTATAGGTACCAATCTGACCGAGGGTATGCAGGAGTTTTTTCCTAAAGGTCTGCAACTTGAGATCGTCAAGGGTGCCGGGCATTTCGTTCACCAGGAAAATCCGGACGAGTTCAACAGGCTGGTGCTTGATTTCCTGACTGACTAGAATGACAGATGCGATGAAACCATGAAAAAGGCTGGAGCATGCCATTGATACCGATTCTCGTACAGGCTCGCCACTTAACCGTCCTGTTGATGCTGATCTCACTGGCATCCTGTATATCGCCTGGATTCACGCCATTAAGTCCCGGTACTGCAGAGATTATGATTCCGGACTCCTCTCGCAGCTATATCATCCATGTACCTGATATCGACCCAGGCACTCCCGCCCCGCTGGTAATTGCACTGCACGGAACCGGAGGCAGCGGAACCCAGATGCTGCACCTGGGAAATTTCGTCAGCAACAGCGAGAAACACCAGTATGTCGTAGCAGCTCCGAATTCTCTGGGTGCTGCTTTTAATGAAGGATCCGGCCGAATCGGCAACAACTTGATGGATGTGGATGATACAGCGTTCATCAAAGCTGTCATCAGCGACGCCAAAAAGCATGTACGAATTGATCCAGCACGAGTATTTGTGGTCGGATTTTCCAGCGGCGCCGCAATGGCGCAACGACTCGCTTTAGAACTGGAGGACGAGGTGCGAGCCTTCGCTGCCGTATCCGGTCACCTCTGGATCGATTCGCCCATCAAAAAGCCAAACTCCATGCTGCTGGTATTCGGCGATATGGACCCGTTAAATCCCATCACCGGCGGCACCGTTCAGTATCGCTCTGATTTGGTCCTGAAAAAACCATCCCCGGCCGCTACGGCTAAAAACTGGGCGAATAGATTGTCATGTACGGCATCCCTGAGCGCGACCACAGAGCAGATTTTGCGGCTCAAATCCTGGTTTGGCTGCAACCGGCAATCTCTGCTGCGCTATATTGAAATCAATGGGCTGGGCCACTACTGGGCAGGTGGCCCAATCAAAAAATATGCGACTCCCGCCAGGGTGGGTCCATATCTCGGCTCAATAGATATGACCGAAATCGTCTGGCACTTTTTCCAGCAGGTGACCAAACCACAGTAGTCAACTACTGCCTATATTCTTCGGCCATCTGACGCATCTTGAATTTCTGTACCTTCCCGGTGGATGTCTTCAGTAACGGTGAAAAAATAACTGTCCTGGGTACTTTAAAGTGGGCTAACTCATCCCGGCAGAACTGCTTGATGTCTTCTTCAGTCGCCTCCTTTCCCTCTTTTAATGTCACGAAGGCACACGGGTGTTCACCCCATTTAGGGTCAGATTTCGCCACCACAGCAGCCTCGAGAACAGCCGGATGTCTATATAGGGTATCTTCAACTTCGATGCTGGAGATATTTTCACCGCCCGAAATAATAATGTCTTTGGAACGATCCTTGATCTGTACGTAGCCATCCGGATGCCGAACTGCGATATCTCCGGAATGAAACCAGCCACCCTCGAAAGAAGCCGCGGTAGTCTTCGGATTTTTCAGATACCCTTTCATAATGAGATTTCCTCGCATCAAGATCTCTCCCGGCGTAATTCCATCCCATGGAACCGGCTCCAGTGTATCTTCATCAGCCACTATCAAATCTTCCGCCATGGTGGTATGAACACCCTGACGCGCTTTGATTCGACTCTGTTCCTCCAACGGCAATTCATCCCATTTCGATTGCCAGTTACTCATGACCATTGGCCCGTATGTCTCGGTCAGACCATAGGCATGCATTACTTCAAATCCCAGCCGCTCCATGCCTTCAATAATTTTGGCCGGAGGTGCGGCACCCGCAGTCATCACCTGAATGGTATGTCCGATGCCTTGTTGCAATTCATCAGGCGCATTCATCAGGGTATTCAACACAATCGGAGCACCACAAAAGTGTGTCACATGATTCTTTTTGATCGACGCATAAATAGGTTCTTCCCTGACATGACGAAGGCAGATCGTGGTACCGGTTACCGCTGCCAGCGTCCAGGGAAAACACCAGCCATTGCAGTGGAACATGGGCAGTGTCCAGAGGTAGCGGGGATGATGGCCCATATTCCAGGTAACTGCGATATTCACCGCATTCAGATAGGCACCACGATGATGAAACACGACACCCTTGGGATCGCCCGTTGTACCCGAGGTATAATTCAACGAGATGGCATTCCACTCATCAGTCGGCATCTGCCAGGCATAGTCTGCATCCCCTTCGGCGAGCAGTGCTTCATAACCCATCTGGCCAAGTTTTTCACCCTGATCCCAGAGCGGATCTTCAGCGTCAATGACCAGAATTTCCCGATCCAGTTGCGCCAGTGCCGGCTTGATTACATCACTATATTCACTATCGGTAATCAGTATCCGGGCTTCTGCATGTCGTAAAATAAACGCTACCAGGTTCGCATCCAGGCGTGTGTTAATGGCATTTAACACGGCTCCTGCCATGGGCACCGCAAAATGAACCTCGAACATCTCTGGAATATTGGGCAGCATCACGGCCACCGTGTCGCCCTCACCTATACCCCGCTTGCGCAACGCCGATGCCAACTGAATACAACGCTGATACATCTGGGACCAGCTACGCTGCATATCACCGTGGATAATAGCCGGCCAATCCGGAAACAGGGTCGCGGATCGGCGAATGAAACTCAACGGGCTGAGTGGTTCATAGTTGGCCGGGTTCTTATCCAGATTCTGGTTATAGATGTTATTCATGTCAGCGACGATTATCCTGGTATTGGGGCTCTTCATTACAAGCTACCACTTTCTCACGCCCGACGCACGCGTCGATAAACCGCCCTGCACCGAGTCCAGACTGCCTGCGGATTCGTGCAAGGATGTGTTAGCATTACTCGCTATGACTTGAAGACGTCGGTTGCATCCTATGGGTAGTTTTCTGAAATCGATCTGGAACTTTATTACAGCGTTGAAACACATCGCCGGAAATCTGCTGTTTGTTGCGTTGTTGATACTGATCATCGTCAGCGCCTTCTCCAAAGAAGCAACTCGCCTGCCCTCGCGAACGGCCCTGGTGCTGGACCCCACAGGTAGAATCGTTGAGCAGAAAAGAATAATCGATCCCTTTGATCAGCTATTTCGGGGCGCCCGGGATATCGACTCGGAAACACGGCTGAAAGATCTGCTGGATGCCATCGACAAAGCCGGTACCGATGATCGCATTCCAGCACTGGTGTTGCGGTTGCAAAAAATGGACGGCGCATCGGTAAGTGCTCTGCAGGAACTGGGTAAAGCATTGCAGCAATTCAAGGAACAAGGTAAACCCGTCTATGCGTTTGGCGATAGCTTCAACCAGGCCCAGTACTATCTGGCTGCCCATGCAAACCACCTGTATATGGACAAGGGACCATTGGCCTCATTGGGAGGCATCTACTTTCAGGGTTTTGGTGTCTATCCAACCTTCCTGAAGGATGCGCTGGATAAACTGAAATTACGCATTCATGTGTTCAAGGTCGGAGTCTACAAATCGGCCGTGGAACCATTTCTCCGGAACGATATGTCCGAGGCAGCGAAACAGAGCACACTCGGTTGGCTTACTGTTCTGTGGGATTCTTATCGTAACGATATCGTGCGTCTGCGTGACATAACCCCAGCCAGGTTTGATGACTATATCGCACACTTCGATGTCAATCTGAAGGCAGTACATGGCGACTTCGGTAAATTAGCCCGGAATTTCGGATTTATTGATGCGCAATTGACCGAAGATGAATTCATTGCTGAACTGTCAAAACTCGTGGGTAAACATGGCGATAGCTATCAGCAGACAGGTTACCGGGAATATCTGGCCAGTTCCCTGGATGTGGATCTTTCACTATCATCCACATCTGATAAAGTTGCGGTGATTGTAGCCAGCGGACCTATTCTGGACGGGCGACAACCTGATGGATCGATTGGCAGCAGTTCACTGTCCAAGCTCATCGGGCAGGCCCGGAAAAACAAGACCACAAAGGCGCTGGTGTTGCGTCTCGATACTCCGGGCGGCAGCGTGAGCGCATCAGAGAAAATCAGAAAAGCGTTGCAGCAAATCCAGCAGGCAGGTAAGCCCGTGGTGGTGTCTATGAGTGGTACCGCTGCATCCGGTGGTTACTGGCTTTCGTCAACCGCCGACAAAATTCTCGCATCTCCCACAACCATCACAGGTTCAATCGGTATTTTTGCTATCTTGCCAAATCTCACCGAAAGTATGGCGGCACTGGGTGTACACAGTGATGGTGTAGGTACCACACCGTTGAGTGCCGCTAATAACCCGTTACAGCCGATCAACCCCGTATTCCAGCGCAGCATGCAACAGTCCATCGAAAAAGGTTATCAGACATTTATCGAACTGGTGGCAAGGGGTCGAAACATGGCTCCTGAAGAAGTTGATCGAATCGCTCAGGGGCGCGTCTGGGCAGGTTCGACCGCCCTGGAGTTAGGGCTCATCGATCAACTGGGTGATCTTGATGATGCCATTGATACGGCCGCCCGGTTAGCGGACCTGGAAGAATATGAAACCATGTATCTGCGCAATCAGTTATCACCACGAGAACGAATTATGCGTCAGCTGATGGATATCAGTGTAGCCTTTATCGGTGCACACGTCCGTTCACCCGAGTTGAGCATGATGCAGCAGTTAGCAGGGAACATCACGATGAATATTCGTGAGCTTACCCGGCTCAATGATCCCCATGGTATCTACCTGCAATGTCTGCAGTGTAAGGTCTTCTAACCCGGACCTACTCGAATCATGTTGAAGCACCGCGACTTAACAGAACAACGCATCAAGAGAACCAGCCGCCGAATATTTCAGCGCATTTACACCAGAAATGTACCACTCAGGGCAACTTATCTTCCCAGCGAAGAGCCTCTGACCTGGCACGCGATAGCCAACAGACGCTTCAAGTCCATCGCCATTGGGGATCAATGGGGAGATCATTTCAGTTGTGCCTGGTTCAGACTCACCGGGCATACAATTCCCGAAATGAGGGGCCATGAAGTGGTGGCCCTGATCGACCTGGATGGCGAGGCATGCCTGTACGACAAACGCGGCGTTCCAGTGCAGGGCCTGACTCCGAATTATACTGATCAACACGGTGGACTGATTGGCCCCAAACGGGAAATCAAGCTGTTTGCATCAGCGAGCGGTAATGAAAAAGTGGAACTGTTGCTGGACGCTGGTGCCAATCACCTCTGGCGATCAGAAAATCCTGCCAGCATCAGGCAGATTGACCTGGCTGTCTTTAATCCGCTGGCATGGAAGCTGTATCACGAGTATCGCTTCCTCGAACAACTCATGTTTGAACTGGCGCCCCACCGTCACCGACAACTGTTAATGCGAGCCCTGAACGAGGCCTGCAACGTCCTTGGCGAATGTGCTGACAGCAACCTGAAAAAGGCTCGCGAGATACTGGCACCTGAACTAAAACGACCATCCAAACACTCCGCACTGCATGTTTCCGCAATCGGGCATGCTCATATAGATGTCGCCTGGCTCTGGCCACTTCGCGAAACTGTTAGAAAAACCGCTCGAACGTTCTCCACTGCACTGCAACTGATGACCGAATATCCGCAATACAAATTCGGAGCCAGTCAACCGCAGTTGTACCAGATGATGAAAGACAATTATCCAGGACTGTACCGCAAAATTATTCGTGCGGTAAAAGATGGTCGCTGGGAAGTACAAGGCGGTATGTGGGTCGAGAGTGATACCAATATTCCATCCGGTGAATCGCTGGTTCGGCAGATACTGCTGGGCAAGCGATTTTATCGGGACGAATTCGGTATCGACGTTAAGAACCTGTGGTTGCCTGATGTATTCGGATACAGCGCCGCCTTGCCGCAGATTCTGAGAAAATCCGGCATCGATTTTTTCACTACCCACAAGCTGAACTGGAATCAGTTCAATGAGTTTCCGCATCACACCCTGAACTGGAAAGGACTCGATGGTACGCTGATCTTTGCTCATTTTATGGCAGGTAATGATTACAATGCACCCTGCACCCCCGCCTCATTCATGGATTATGAGCGGGCCAACAAAGACAATGACCGCAGCAATCAGGCGCTGTGTCTGTTTGGAATCGGTGATGGCGGCGGCGGACCCGGTCGAACACACCTGGAGTGGCTTTCACTCGCTGCAGACGTGGAAGACCTGCCAAAAGTAACACCCGAATTTGCTGCCAACTTCTTCACCAGGGCGCAAAATAATAGCAGAGATCTACTCACCTGGGAGGGAGAGTTGTATTTCGAGTATCATCGCGGCACCTATACCAGCCAGGCACTGATGAAGAAACACAACCGCGACATGGAGCACTTGTTGCGCGAGGTTGAATTAGCATGGTCGATGCTGCCGTTATCCCGTTACCCGGCCAGCGAACTGAATGAAGCCTGGAAAACAGTGCTGTTAAATCAGTTCCACGACATTATTCCCGGCTCTTCAGTGAACCGGGTCTATCGTGAAGCACATGCACAGTATGCAGAGGTTGCGGAGTCGCTGAACCAGTTATTGCATGCAGCCGATAAGGCATGGCTGCGTAACGTGGATACCGGGAACCTGACCAATCCCTGGCTGCTCAGAAACTCGCTTAGCTGGGATCGGGATGAACTGGTGCTTATTTCTGGCAAAAGCAAATCGACCAGCAACTGGATCAGCAACAGTGGCGAATCAGCGCTCGCGCAATCAGCACCTGGAGGCACCCTGCTGCAGGTCAAAATTCCTGCACTGGGAGCCAGTCTGGTAGGCCAACGAAAGACCCGAAGAGCCAGCCGCACGCAAGCCGTTACCGGCCTGCGAATATCTAAAAATATCCTGCAGAATAAGCTGCTCAGAATTGAATTTGCCTCTGATGGATGCATCAGACGAATCTATGACAAGATCGAAAAACGAGAGGTGTTGTTACCCGATGCACTGGCGAATCAGTTCTGCCTTTTCGAGGACCGGCCGCTGGCCTATGATGCCTGGGACGTGGATGCTTTTTATATGGAGATGCAACCTTCCCATCCTGCATTCGTGAACAGGCAAATCATCGCATCCGGACCACTCAGAGCCGGTTTTCTGCAGACCTGGAAAGCACCGCAATACGAGTTGCAACAAACGATATCCCTAACTCATGACAGCCGCTTGATCACCTTCGATACAAAGGTAGACTGGCGAGAAAGCCACCATATGTTGCGCGTGGTATTCCCGGTAAATGTTCATGCCAGCCAGGCAAACTATGAGATACAGTTCGGTCATGTCAGCCGACCCACCCACATGAATACCAGTTGGGATATGGCGAAATTTGAAGTGGTCGCACACACCTGGGCCGATATCTCTCAACCTAACTACGGCGTGGCGATTCTCAACGATTGTAAATATGGTCATCAGATTAAGGGTAACACCATCAGTCTGAATTTATTGCGTAGTCCAAAAGTACCGGATGCAAGTGCAGATATGCACCACCATCAGTTTCGCTATGGGCTCTTACCTCATCCGGGAGACCTGTATCATAGCGAGGTAATTCAAAGAGCGCATGAATTCAACATCCCGCTACGTATCGTACAACCGGATGCACCGTCAAACCGGCGACCCAGCCGACGGTCCCCCGGTAAATCCTATGCCGAGAGTTTTATGCGAATTGATTGTGCGAACCGGCTCGATCAGGTACTTATCGATACTGTGAAAAAAGCAGAAGACGACAAATCACTGATTGTGCGCTGCTATGAGGCCCTGGGCCGCGATTGCTCCTGTGAAATAAGTTTTAAAGATGATATTGCACAATTCTATTTCGTTAACATGATGGAAGATCAGCCGCATGCTATCGGGACTAACGATAATCGTTTCCAGCTATCATTCAGACCGTTTGAAATAAAAACCTTGAAAATTGTTATGCACTAAAACCAAAAGTTACCAGCAGGAGATCAGCATATGACAGACTTTGCGGAATACGATCAATATGATGCCGTCGGGTTGGCCGAACTCGTTCGCAACAAGGAAGTCACGCCAGTAGAGTTGCTGGAGAAAGCCATCTCGGTAGCGGAGCAGGTGAATCCGGATCTGAATGCCATTGTTTGTAGGTGCGACGAGTCTGCGTTTGAGACAGCTCAACAGCCGTTGCCTGATACGCCTGTTTCCGGAGTGCCGTTTCTGATCAAAGATCTGACTGCGGTCGCAGGGTTACCTTGTACATACGGCAGCCGGTTATTTGCCACGTTTACTCCGGACCACGACGCGGAAATCGTGCGTCGCTACCGCCGGGCTGGACTCAATATCTTCGGAAAAACCAATACCCCCGAATTCGGACTGACTATTACCACCGAACCTGTGTTGCATGGTCCGTCCAGAAATCCATGGAATACAGCACATTCAACTGGCGGATCAAGCGGCGGTGCCGCGGCGGCTGTAGCGTCAGGAATCCTGCCTGCAGCGCATGCCACCGATGGCGGAGGCTCCATCCGCATACCTGCCTCCTGCTGTGGCCTGGTAGGACTGAAACCTACCCGGGCACGAAACCCGGCCGGTCCGGATGCCGGTGAAGGCTGGAGCGGTATGAGTATCGGGCACCTGGTATGCCGCAGTATCAGGGACAGTGCTGCCTTTCTGGATGCCACCCATGGGCCTGATCTGGGAGATCCCTATTATGCACCCGTATTCAACGAATCCTTTCTGGATTTGTGTCACAAGGATCCCGGTAAACTTCGCATCGCCTGTGCATGGACTTCGCCATCGGGTATTGAAGCAGATAGCGAGTGCATCGAAGCGGTCAAAAAGGCTGCAAAATTATGTGAAAACCTGGGCCACACGGTAGAAGAGGCTCAGCCCCGTGCTGATTACGATATGATGCAACAAGCTACCTACACTATCATTACGGCAAACGTTGCCAACACAGTGGATACCTACGCACAGGCGAATGGCATCACCCTGGATGATTCCAATCTGGAAGCTGTCACACTGTTGATGGCAGAAATGGGCAGAACTGCAACCGCCGCTATGTATGCCGGTGCGATTCAGTCCATGCACCGAGTCAGCCGAGAGATTGCGGCATTCTACCAGCACTATGATGTGCTGATCACGCCAACCCTTCTCAAACCACCGGTGCCCCTGGGCTGGCTGGATATGATGACAGACAAATCCGATCAGTACTCAGAGCGTATGAGCAGCTACTTCGGGTTCACTGCGCTCTATAATGCGACCGGGCAGCCTTCTGTCTCACTGCCGCTGCACTGGAGCCGTGATAATCTGCCCGTGGGTGTCCTGTTTACCGGTCGCATTGGTGAAGAATCAATGCTGCTCCAGCTCGGACACCAACTGGAAGAAGCTGCACCCTGGTTTGCCAATCGGCCCGATCCCGCGAATTCGTAATTCTTGTTTCAAGGGAGATAACGTGAAGTATTCGTGGGTATTGTATTTGGTGGCTGCTATCCCGCTACCAGCTTCAGCAGAGCCAATTTCCGATCCATTCTATACAGCGAACCGCAGTCCCCTGATGGTTAACTCCGGGCTGCCTGCCGCTGAGTCTGCACAACTCGTCGCTCGCGGCAAGTATACTGTAGGTGCATTTCTGGATCTCACTAACAATGCCACGGATACCACCCACCCCGATGAGCAGATCATCCTC
>CAZNFE010000032.1:0-1829 GCA_964571945.1 uncultured Pseudomonadales bacterium | reverse complement strand
ACGGCGAAACCAGGCAGGCATTGGCTGCTGGATATGTCGGTTAGTGAGGATTTGCTGGGACAAACTCCGGACATTACGATGCAACTGGGCATCCGCTACCGGTTCTAGCTGTACAGAATTGCTTCGCAGAGCGTAACGCCGCTAATCTTCCATGGCATTGAAGAAAAGCTCATTATCTGCCGAACGTTTCAGTTCGGCGAGTACCGACATATCGCGATCCAGTTCCTCGTTTGTCAGCTGTGTATCTACTGTCTTGATATCAAGGCGATCGAACAACGCATTATCATCCTGCACAGACTGGTTTCCCGTCGTTAGTAACTTTTCACCGCTGAATACTGAATTGGCGCCAGCGAAATAACAAAGTGCCTGCAACTCATCACTCATGGACTCACGTCCGGCCGACAAGCGAACCCATGATTGCGGCATCATGATTCTTGCAACTGCCACCGTGCGCAGGAATTCAAAGGGATCGAGATCCTCCTCATCTGCCATGGGTGTGCCCGGAATTCGCACCAGCATATTGATTGGTACACTTTCCGGGTGCTCCGGCAAATTAGCCAATTGCATCAGCAATCCTGCTCGATCTTCCCGGCTCTCACCCATACCAAGGATTCCACCAGAACAGATTTTCATACCTGCCTCACGCACATGTTGCAGCGTATTCAAACGATCCTGGTAGGTATGCGTTGTGATGACCTGATCGTAGTAGGCTGCCGATGTGTCCAGGTTATGGTTGTAAAAATCCAGGCCTTCTTCTGCAAGCTGCTGCGCCTGCCTGCCGGTGAGCATACCCAGCGTCATGCAGGTTTCCAGACCCAGCGATTTCACTTCTCGAATCATCTTCAGTACGTAGGGCATGTCCTTGTCACGCGGGCAGCGCCACGCTGCACCCATACAGAAACGGGATGCGCCTTCCTGTTTCGCTTTGCGAGCAGCTTCGATGACACTGGCAACTTCGAGTAACTTCTGCCTCTCCAGGCCGGTCTTATTTTGGCCGCTCTGGGCGCAGTACTTACAGTCTTCCGGGCACGCACCCGTCTTGATACTCAATAGACGGGACACCTGAAGCGAATTTGGGTCAAAGTTTTCACGATGCGTGGTATGCGCCAGATACAGCAAATCATTCATCGGCAGATCAAACAGTCGCACGATTTCAATCAAATTCCAGTCGTGCCTGATTTGTGTTCTGGGGTTTTCTAAAGTCATGTTCTGTTGTCATTCCCTGGGTTGCAGCGTGAGCTGCATTTGTTCAGCCTGTCATGATAAATCGAATCCGCATGATAGTCTCGGCTGTGTACCTGTCAAGTCAGAATCTGATTTCAGGTACTTCAATACCAGCCCATTCCAGCGCCCTGAGCAGTAGTGATTTTTTGGCGGGCCTGCCTTCATCATCCGCCTCCTGTACCGTCCGGCAGAGTGATTTATAGGCTGCATTGCGGAGCCAGCGCTGCGATGAAGTGACCTGCTTCATATCCACGAAGTAGAGATCGACCCAGTGGCTCTGGCGTCCTTCGAACAGGTCACGAACTACATTAGCGCCCAGTAAACTCGCGACCATGCCATGCCCATTGAATCCGTATGCGTGCGCAACACGCTTCTTTTGCGCATCAAAATAGCCAATATTTGGCAACGAATTCGAGGTAACACCAATGGCTCCTCCCCACTTGAATTCGAAGGGCACTTGTTGCAGTTGCGGGAAAAACCACCGGAATGACTCGCGCAACCGCCGGAACTGAATCTCATATTGATCATAGGAAGGTCTTGGCTGTCCCATGAACAGTCCAATGCCCTTGCCGCCCCAACACACTCTTCCGTCCTCGGAAGGGCGA
>CAZNFE010000031.1:0-14038 GCA_964571945.1 uncultured Pseudomonadales bacterium | reverse complement strand
GGGCCCTTAGTCTGTGTGGCTCACTGTGTCATATTGATTCCCCAGTCGGCAAATACCCGAGTCGCACAAAAGGCCACTGGTACAGTAACAAGCCGCTGCCATAGCTTCTTATAATCCATCTCTCGAGACTCCAATATTTTCTTCAATGAACAAATTGCCAATACCGGGCACAGGAATTCCGGTCCGACTAAAGCGGCTTTCGCTGACGATCAACGCATATGGTTTTAATTCAAACAGCCTGCTTGGTTCTAATTTATTTCAGCGCTTTAGCAGATTAGTAACTCACATCGCCTGGTGAATCGATCCGTTCAATCAGGCAACCGACCCTCTGATGAAGACATTGCTGCTTGGATCCAGACACTCCGGGATATGAATAACCAGGGCAAAAACGCGGCGATTATACCAACGTTTTTATTTATCTCAAGCTGAATCTGAGAGGAACAAACTTGCGACAAATGGAAATCTGCTGTCTTCTCGACGCCCTTACTTACACATTTGAAGGGTAAAGGAACTTAGCCATTTCCAGAGCCATGTTCTTACGCCACTTTTTTGTCGATGGCTTCCGGCTTTACTGACACAGTCGGGCGTACACGGATCAAGTCAAAAAATTATCCTTATTCGGAAATTATGCCATCCTGTTTAAGCAGGGCATTTACCTCGGGTTCTCTACCCATAAAGTCCACAAATAGCTCCAGCGGCTCCCGGGTACCACCCTGTTCGAGAACCGCCTGCAGGAAACGCTCACCGGTCTGCCGATTGAAAATGCCTTCACTCTTAAACTTTGAGAATGCATCCGCAGCGAGTACTTCCGCCCATTTATAGCTGTAATACCCAGCGGCATAGCCACCCGCAAATATGTGTGAGAAGCTGTTCTGAAAACGATTAAATTCAGGTACTTTTACAACGCTGACCTGGCTCCTGACACGATCGAGAATCTGTTGAACATCGATTGGGTGGTCTGCTCCGATTTCCATGTGCAGATTAAAATCGAACAGTGCAAATTCCAGCTGGCGAACCATCTGGCTGGCTGCCCCGAAATTTCTTGCAGCGAGCATTTTTTCCAGCATTTGGGGTGGTAAAGATTGTCCAGTCTTGTAATGACCTGAAATAAACTCGAGTGCCTCTGATTGCCAACACCAATTCTCGTGAAACTGACTGGGCAATTCAACCGCATCCCATGCCACACCGTTGATTCCAGAAACCTCTGAATAATCCACTGCTGTCAACATATGATGCAGACCATGACCGAATTCATGGAACAATGTAGTGACTTCGTTGTGCGCTAACAAAGCAGGTTGATCACCCACCGGCTCGGTAAAATTACAGGTAATGTAGGCGACCGGCAGTTGCAGATCGCCATTGGCCAGGAGCCTTCTGACTCTGCAGACATCCATCCATGCACCACCTCGCTTTCCGGTTCTGGCATACAGGTCCATGAATAATCCGGCGATAACTTTACCCGCTCTACTTATTTCATAACATCTCACGTCCGGATGCCATACATCCCACCCGACTTTTTCGGTTACTTCAATATCATAAAGACGCTTGACCACTCCGAACAGTCCATCGATAACAACATCTGCCGGGAAATAGGGCCTCAATTCCTCCTGCGAAATATGGTACTTCTTCAAGCGCAGTTTTTCTGCATAGAACGCCACATCCCACGCCGCCAACTCTTGTATGCCATCCTCGATCTGCGCAAATTCACATATTTCAGCATATTCCCGTTGAGCAATCGGGCGGCTTTTCGCAGCAAGATCATGCAGAAAATCGAGGACCTGATCCGTCGAGGCGGCCATCTTGGTAGCCAGGGACAATTCCGCATAATTATTGAAACCTAGCAACTTCGCCAATTCGCAACGCAGTTGCAGAATTTCCTGAATGTGACCCGTGTTATCCCACCTTCCTGCATGCGGTCCCTTGTCTGATGCCCGGGTTGTGTAGGCTTCATATACTTCTGCCCTTAATTCCCGGTTCTCGCAATAAGTAATCAGTGGCTGGTAGCAAGGGAAATCAAGTGTTATAAGGTAGCCTTCCATACCCCTCTGTTGAGCTGTTTGCCGGGTCAATCCAAGCGCTGACTCCGGTAATCCGTGCAATTCATCTTCATCCGATATCAACTTCGACCAGGCCTGGGTTGCATCAAGTACATTGTCGGAATACTTGCTGCCAAGCTCCGCAAGCTGCTTCTGAATTTCACCGTATCTTGCCTGATTTTTCCCGGACAGCTCGATACCTGAGAGCTTGAAATCTCTTACGGTATTGTGAACAGTCTTTTTTTGCGCCACTTTCAAATCTTTGCATGCAGCACTTTCCAACAATGCACTATAGGCGTTGAAGAGCTTGTCGTTCTGACCTCGCTCGGTTGCATATTCACTCAATTTTGGCAGGCAGTTATTGTAGGCAGTTCTGATTGGTTCTGTATTTACAACTGCATTCAAATGGGACACAGATGACCACATCTGATCGAGGAAATCATCCATATCTTCCAGGGGCTGAACCAGATTCTCCCAGCTTCTCTCACCGGGAACATTCGCAATTTTCTCGATTTCGATTCTGTGCTCCGCGAGCAAATTGTCAACTGCTGGTTCGATATACTCTGCCTTAATCTGACTAAATGGTGGCAGATGATGTGCTTGTAGTAACGGATTGTTCATGCTCAATCTGAATCCTTTATGGCAGACCTGATAGAATTTATAACGGGAATTGTAGCAGGCATTACATCACGCCAGATTTGAAATGCTGCAGCAGCTTGCTCCACAAGCATACCGAGCCCGTCTGATGTTTTTGCGGCACCTTTTTCTAACGCCCAACGGATAAACGGTGTTTTACTGGTTGCATATGCCATATCATAACAATTCGTGTGCGCCGTTATTGTTTCGTTGGGAACTTCTGGAACTTTTCCTTGTAAACTGGCCCCGGTAGCATTGATGATCAGGTCAAACTCACCCCTGATCTTATTAAGCCCCGATGCGGCTACGTTTCCCATTGCTGAGTTTTCATCAGCCAGCTTAACGGCTCGTTCAATCGTTCTGTTAGCGATGATCAATTCGGCTGGTGATTCTTTTAGCAACAGATGCAAAATACCTCTTGCGGCTCCCCCGGCACCCAGGATCAGTACGCGCTGATCTTTTATACTCCAACGCAAATTCCTGGTTACATCTGCAATGAATCCAACACCATCGGTGTTTTCACCGAATAGCTGTCCATCTGGTTCAATCCGGATAGTATTGACCGCCCCGGCTAAAATCGCTCGTTCGCTCTTGAACTCCACCCGCTCAAATGCAGGTAGCTTGAATGGCATTGTGACACTTAGGCCTTTTCCTTGACCCGCGACAAATTCATCCAGTGCACGAGTAAAACCATCCACAGGCGCCAACAACCTTGTATATTCTATCGGCTGGCTGGTTTGCCGGGCAAAAGCCATGTGGATTTCAGGCGACAAGCTGTGACTTATGGGGTTCCCGATGACGGCATATTTGTCCATAATCACTTTCTCACGATCCGTTTCGCTAACAGGTGTCTTATTTCGGTCGGTTTCCCTAATGGCCCCAGTTCACCCGGGTAGATGTAGTCCAGCGAATCACGAAAAGCCCTTCTTAGTTGAAATCTGTTTTTGACAGGTTTTCGACCGGCCAGATTGGCCGAAGTGGATATCAACGCTGATTGTACTTTGCTACAAATATTTTGAACGGCTGGATGTGCCGATACGCGAATCGCCAGTGTATCGTGGTCTCCTACTACCCAATCGGGAGCAGCACCATTATGAGGTATCAGCCAGGTAATAGGACCAGGCCAGCTTTCGGCCAGACGCGCTAACTGGCTGCTGGTCAATCCATCCAGATAATCAGCAAGCTGCAACATATTGGCTGCAACCAGTATCAATCCCTTGGCTTCAGGCCGTTGTTTGAGTTGCAGTATCCGGCGGACTCCGGATTCATTCCCGGGCAAGCAACCAAGCCCCCAAACCCCTTCCGTGGGATAGGCCATTATACCGCCATGCCAGAGAATATGACGTGCCAGGCTGGATTTGACTGTCCCCATCAACTATCCGCCAGGGTGTCCTGTAGCCTGCTATTTTTTTCTTGCACGGATGCTGCTCCTGCTTGCCTTTCGCCTATCAGTTGTGCTGCCAGTTCGGCGTCGGACGTTGCCAGAATCTGCGCGGCCAGATAACCGGCATTTTTAGCCCCGGCCCTGCCAATGGCGACCGTCGCCACCGGAATGCCAGCAGGCATCTGTACGGTTGACAACAATGCATCCAGGCCGTGTAGTGAACTCGCATCTACCGGCACACCAATGACCGGTTTAATCGTGTGCGCAGCAATTGCACCCGCCAGATGTGCGGCCATACCAGCACCGGCTATGAAGGCTGCACAGCCTCTGTTCTCAGCATCTATTACATAGGACATAGTCTGTTCCGGCGTACGATGCGCAGAAGTAATTCGAACTTCACACTCAATTCCCAGTTTCTTAAGCACATCTATGCTTCCCTGCATGACGGGCAGGTCATTGTCCGAGCCCATTAAAACGGCAATGAAGCGTATAGCCATTCTGTTCTCCTGTAAAAAAGGAAAGGCAAATTACCTCAGTAGAGTAGTTGAAGCAAGGCTTATCATGGTTAATCGTCTGAGGGACCGGTTCTTCCCCTGTAAAAATCGCCCGGTGGGCTGTTCACCGTCGTAATGACGGTGGAATCAGGGTGTATCCGGCTACATCCGGTTTTATGATCCCCTTAATCTCCAGTTCTATCAGGGTGCTCATCAACTGAGCTATCGAAATGTGCGTGTTCTCAACCAGTGTGTCCAGATGCTTCGTTCCCAGGCTCAATTCACTCATTACCGCTGTTTCCGTTTCCGAATAGCTAATCTTGTGCTCTTTTTTTGGTTGAAGCTTGAGTTCTTCAAGCTGAAACTCGCAGAGGCCCGTTAATTCCTCAAACACATCCTCAATCTTTTCCACCAATTTGGCTCCCTGCCGTATTAATTCATGGCATCCCCGGGAACCCGGAATGTGAATGGATCCTGGTATGGCAAATACTTCCCGATTCTGTTCCAGGGCATTCCTGGCTGTGATAAGCGAGCCGCTGCGCAGCGTTGCCTCAACAACCAGTGTACCCAGGCTCAGACCACTGATTATTCTGTTACGCATGGGAAAATTGGCAGGCAGAGCTCCGGTACCTAGCGGGAATTCAGACACCAGGCAACCACCATCGAATACTATCTGCTCTGCCAATTTTCGGTGGCGCAGTGGGTAAATTCGATCCAGACCCGATCCAAGTATGGCGATCGTGGGCATCGCTCCTTCCAGTGCGCCTCTGTGACATTCACAATCGATCCCCAGAGCCATCCCGCTGGTCACGATAAGCCCTGCATTGCTGATTTGTCGTGCAAAGGATCTGGCCGTCTCCATCCCCAGCAAGGAAGCTTTTCTGCTTCCCACCATCGCCAGTTGCAATTCTGAGAGGCAGGTCGGATCGCCAGCCACAAAAAGCATGGGCGGCGGATCGGGAATCTGTTTCAATAAGGCCGGATATGCTGCGTCATCGATGGTCAGCAGGTGGTGATTATGCCTGGTCAACCATTGCAAATCCTTTTCTGCCCTGGCATAGAGGGAGCTGGTGGGTCCAAAAGATAGGATTTGCTGAATCGCTTCCGGCTTCAGATTGAAGGCTCTGAGCTCATCGAATCGCGCCGCTGTAAAAACCTGCCGTACAGATTGATAGGTTGCTTTTAGCTTGAGGAATATTGCAGGACCTACACCGCTGATACGATGAAGCGCCAGCCAATAGATATAATTCTGGAATTGTTCGGGGGGTACAGGTTTCATCCTTGAAATCCTATATCAGGGTCGATTTGATACAGCCGGAAATTAAATCATACAACCATCCACAGTGAAATCCAGCGCTTTCTCCTGAATTTTTTATGGATTGCTGACCATGTCTCCGACTCTAAGGGGCTCCTCTGTTTTCAGTATGAGCGCGTAACTCATCTTGTCAAAAACCCGAAAAGCCATCAAAAGACCGGCTCTCTCTGACGGAAGTTGTACCTTACGCCGTTTGAACTGCCTGTGGGCAAATCGATCACGAACCATCTTGCCACTTTTGTTGATCGCTAAAACGTTCCCGACAGATAATCCATTATCACGGCCGCGATTGAGGGCTACGACGTCATTTTTTCCGATCTGTGTGACACCGCTCAGAACATTCATGATGATCCCTGATATCCGGTTTTTTGGTGCAGAAGGATAAAAAGTTGACTCCACTCTACTCTGTTCTGTTGGTAGCAACCTGTCACCAATTCGGACATCTTCCCTTACACTGGCCAGGTTGAATGTTGTCAGGCTACCCTCTCTTTTCAGCACTCGTGCTAACCCCACTTCAATCGCTTCAAACCCCAGGATTTCCTTCGTTTCCGGATCTTTGTATACACTTCCCTTGCGATAGATACCATACACCGAGGTCCGGTTGTCCCAATTACCTCGACCATAAAATGTATCACCGGGTCCGAAAACCAGTCGATCAGACCGCCCAGCCAAAATATATGGTGCAAGTGTCAGTGTATCTTCCGAAACTATCCGGCCTTTGGTCAGTAAGCTGCTTATCGTATCCAGTGGGATCGCAGGAATTGAATTGGGAATCTCTGTTGTCCTGATCCTGGGCTCCAGGCGGGTTGTCCCCTGATCAGACAGTCCCCTATTGTCAGTAGGCGATAACTTCACAGTTCTTGCCTGATCACCACGTTTCAGCGTTAGTTGCGGACGACCCTCCAGATATGACAGGATTATCTCGTCTCCGGGGTATATCAGGTGCGGATTTTCGATATCCGGGTTTACTTGCCAAATTTCCGGCCAGAGCCACGCATCTGTTAGAAACATTGAAGCGATACCCCACAGAGTATCTCCCTGTTTGACGGTATACTTATCAGGATGATCCTGTTTTAGTATAGTTTCTTCTGCTAAGGCAGGTGTTAGCAGGAATGCGCTGACTAGCAGAGAAATTAGAAATTTCCTCATCATGAGAATCCCTTTATCATAGAGTCACCAGCGTAGCGAACGGGTTGTTTGCTGCTGGTAACTTTACTGCTGAATTGTCTTTTCCCCAATTATGTTAGGATAATTTTATTTGCTGATCATAATCTTAGCAGCAGAAGTTGCACTATTACTAGAGGTATATAATAAAAGCATATGGCATCACTGAATATTCTGGAGTTTCCTGACCCGCGTCTGAGGACGAGGGCGACACCAGTCAAGAGTGTAAACGGTAAGCTGGTAAAACTGGCCAACGATATGCTCGAATTAATGTATGCTGCTCCCGGCATCGGTCTTGCCGCGACGCAGGTCAACATTCACAAACGGATGCTGGTAGCGGATGTTTCTGAGGATAAAGATCAGCCTCTGGTCCTTATTAATCCCGAAATAAAGATTTTTGAGGGAGAACTTGAAACGGCGGAAGGTTGCCTGTCAGTCCCTGGATTCTATGAACCAGTGAAAAGAGCAGAGCAAATTGAACTGGAGGCCATCAACCGAGATGGAGAATGCTTCACCATGCAGGCAAGCGGGTTGTTGGCTGTATGTATTCAGCATGAGGTAGATCACCTGAACGGAAAATTGTTTGTCGATTACCTATCGACTGTGAAGCGTCAGCTCATCCGAAGGAAATTAGTCAAAGCGCACAAACTTAGAGCATGAGTCGAACGGTTTGTTATGAGAATTGTATTTGCAGGAACACCCAGGTTTGCATCGGATCATCTGGATGCGCTAGTGCAAGCCGGTTTTGAGGTATGCAATGTCTGGACCCGGCCGGATAAACCGGGTAAACGAGGCAGGCAGCTCATCGCCAGCCCGGTCAAGAAGCTTGCAATTGAATATGGCATTACAGTCTATCAACCGGCGTTTTTAGATCGAAGTGCAGCAGATCATCTCGGCAGGCTGAAGCCAGATATTATGGTCGTCGTTGCCTTCGGTCAGATTCTTCCGGAAGCTGTTCTCAAGTGTCCTGGTTACGGCTGTATCAACGTGCACACCTCTATTCTACCCAGATGGCGTGGTGCTGCACCTGTTCAGAGAGCGATTCAGGCTGGAGATACTGAAACCGGTGTGAGCATTATTCAGATGGATGCCGGACTGGACACTGGCGCTATCCTGGCGTCAAAGCGTTGTGCAGTGGATAACCAGGACAACAGTGCTACTTTGTTGCAGAAGCTATCTAGCATCGGTCCGAAGCTGCTCATCGATACGCTTAAACAGATTTCTGACAATGCTGTCACGCCCGTCGTTCAATCATCTGACGGAATCACATATGCTCGAAAGCTGACCAAACAGGAAGCAGCCATCGATTGGTCCGGTACCGCCAGTGAAGTTGACAGAAATATCCGGATGTTGAATCCCTCACCGGTCGCGTTCACCTGGATTCACGATCTCAGAATAAAAGTCTGGCGGGCTGAATGCTGTGAACTGACCATGGATACTGATACCGGCCCCGGCACCATTCTTGACCTGAAAAAAGACGGACTGTACGTCGCCTGTGGAGCAGGTGTGCTACGGCTGACGGCCCTGCAAATTCCTCTGGGTAAGGGTAAAATACTGACTGCCAGCGATCTCTACAATTCACGCAAAGACCTGTTTGTCCAGGGCGACGTTCTGCGAGCAAAATAAAACAGATGAATGTCAGGTTCGCAACAGTTAAGTCTCTGCAGAGAGTGATCATGGATCGGCAATCTCTCACTTCTACCATGGATGATACAACTGGCATAGTATCCAGGGAACACCGACCCGTCTTCCGACAAATGAACTATGGATTACTCAGACACTATTATTCCCTGGACTGTATTCTTACGAAACTCCTCAATAAACCGCTAGCTGACAAACATACCGATCTGAGAATATTGCTGCTGTTAGGGCTTTATCAGATCCAATATATGGACATTCCAGCACATGCCTGTGTTGATGAAACGGTGAACACGACTCGTCAATTGGGAAAAAGCTGGGCGCGCGGGCTGGTAAATGGTGTGCTGCGGCGATTTATTCGCGAGCGGGAGTATCTGGCCGAACTGCTCTCGGAGAATGAGGTTTACGGATTTGATCACCCGCAATGGTTGATCGAGAAAATTCAGCAATCCTGGCCGTCCATGGCTGAATCGATTCTGCGCGCAAATAATCACCAGGCACCGATGACCCTGCGTGTAAATACCAGACAGATCAACCGTTCTGATTACCTGGCGTTGTTAAATTCACACCACATAGCGGGCAATGTGTGCCAGTTTTCGAACACCGGTATCACGCTGCAAAACGCCCGGGATGTCACTTTATTGCCTGGATTCAACAGCGGTTGGGTCAGCGTTCAGGATGAAGCAGCCCAACTGGCAGCGGATGTGCTGGCGCTGGAGCCAGAGCAAACTGTTCTGGATGCTTGCGCCGCGCCCGGCGGGAAAAGCAGTCATATACTGGAACACATGCCTGATGTATCACTGATCTGTCTGGAGCTGGATAGCCGCCGTATACACCGCATCCAGGAAAATTTGACGCGCCTTGGTTTGGCAACAAACGCGGAGATCATCCTTGGGGACGCCAGTCAACCTGATGACTGGTGGAATGGCGACCATTTTGATCGGATTTTGCTGGATGCCCCCTGCTCTGCTACCGGTATCATCAGACGACACCCGGATATTAAAATGCTGCGTAAGGAGTCAGATATTGATAAGCTTGCGCAGCAACAACTGCTGCTATTGAAAAGCCTCTGGCCACTGTTGAAGAAGGATGGAATTCTGGTCTACTCTACTTGTTCGATACTCCCGGAAGAGAATGATATTCCAGTTCACATCTTTCTATCGCAGACCACAGACGCCTCTGAACTCACCTTCAACGCAGATTGGGGAGTGAAAACCGAACATGGGAGGCAGCTATTTCCACGCGAGCAAGGACATGATGGATTTTTCTATGCACGCCTCCGAAAGAATCATAACTAATCTGATGAATGGTACGATCATTCGTTGTCTTTGTATCGGCAGGGATCTAGCCCGATGGGCGTCTTCAGCATAATGAACTGTTTCTATATCCGGTAAGCATAATTTCTATGAAGATCATTATCTTAGGTGCAGGCCAGGTAGGCGGTAATCTTGCTGAGAATCTGGCGAAAGAAGCTAGCGACATTACGGTCGTGGACATTGACAACCATCGGCTTCGAGAACTTCAGGACAGGCTGGATATCAGAACCGTTCTGGGTATGGCCAGCCATCCCGATGTATTACGGAACGCGGGTGCCGAAGACGCGGACATGATCATAGCCGTCACCAACAGTGACGAAGTGAACATGGTCGCCTGTCAGATTGCCCACACGGTATTCCACACTCCGACAAAGATTGCCCGCATACGCTCTACAGGTTACGTACGCCAATCCAGTATTTTTGAAGATAAAGCGATGCCGGTTGATTTTATTGTCAACCCCGAGAAAATTATCACAGAGGATATTGTTCAACTAATACAACATCCCGGCGCCCTGCAGGTAATGGACTTTGCTGATGGGCAGGTGCAGCTGGTCGATGTTAAGGCTTACTACGGCGGACCATTGGTTGATCAGGAACTGCGTTACCTGCAGGAACACATTCCCGGCGTCGATATGCGGGTGGCGGCAATATTCAGACGCGATCGTCCTATTTTGCCAGAGGGATCCACTGTTATTGAAGCAGACGACGAGGTGTTCTTCATCGCAGCGACAGGGGATATCCCGATCGTAATGAATGAATTACGGCGTACAGAACGCCCTAACAAGCGCGTGATTATTGCCGGAGGCGGGCAGATAGGTGCTGGGCTGGCGAGATCTCTGGAACAGCGTTATCGAGTGCGACTGATCGAGAAGAGCCGCCAACTTTGTCTTGAGTTGTCCGAGAATCTGGACAAGACAATCGTTCTGGCAGGAGACGCGGCTGAAAGAGAGTTGCTGTTAGAAGAAAATATAGAAAATACAGATGTATTTTGTGCTCTCACCAATGAAGATGAAGTAAATATCATGTCTGCAATGCTGGCCAAGAGCCTTGGCGCCCGAAAAGTGATTTCACTGGTGAACAACCCGGCGTATGTCGAGTTGATCCAGGGTGGAGAGATCGACATCGCTATCTCTCCGCAACAATCTACACTCGGCAGCATTCTCAAGCATGTACGAAGAGGTGATGTTGTAAAGGTCCATTCATTACGTCGGGGAGCTGCAGAAGCGATGGAAGCTGTAGCCCACGGTGACAAGAATTCCTCGAAGGTGATAGGAAAATCAATAACGGATATTAATCTGCCTGGAGGTACCAGGATTGGTGCAATAGTACGAAATGGTGAAGCCATTATTGCCCACGATAATGTGGTAATAGAGTCAGATGATCATGTCATCCTGTTTTTAGCAAACAAGGAGCAAATCCCCGAAGTTGAGAAGCTGTTCCAGGCACCCCTGTCGTTTTTCTAGCCTGCAGGAAAAGCAGACGCCCATGCAATTTAGAAGCACATTCAAGACAGTCGGCATTTTGTTGATGACTTTCAGCCTCAGTATGCTAACGCCGTTGCTGGTTGCTCATTGGTACGCTGAAGGCACATCAATGGCTTTCTGGCATGCTTTCTACATCACTTTCCTCAGTGGATTCATACCCTGGCTGCTACTAATCCGGCATAAAGAGGAGTTGAAGATAACGGATAGTTTCCTGGTTACCGTGTTATTCTATTTTGCTTTGGGTACGTTTGGCTCGCTGCCCTTCTTGGCATCTGCAGGAAGTGATTTGTCGATTGTCGATGCGCTGTTTGAGTCATTCTCCGGCTTCACCACCACCGGAGCTACAGTAATTACTGGTATCGATCATCTGCCACGGTCAATCCTGTTCTACAGGCACCAATTGCAATGGCTAGGCGGGATGGGGATCATTGTGCTGGCAGTCGCGATTCTGCCAATGCTGGGTGTAGGCGGGATGCAATTGTACAGAGCAGAGACACCCGGCCCGATTAAAGACACCAAATTAACACCCCGGATTAAGCAAACCGCCATCGCGCTATGGTCGATATACGTCGGGTTGACGGTTGCCTGTTGTGTCTCATATTGGGCAGCAGGCATGGATTTTTTCGATGCGCTCTGTCACAGTTTTTCGACCGTGGCAATTGGTGGCTTTTCTACTCATGATCAAAGTATCGGGTATTTTAACAGCCCGGTAATTGAGTTTGTCGCTATCTTTTTCATGATCATTGCGGGAATCAACTTCACCCTTCATTTTTTTGCATTCAGGCAAAAAACACTGCTTCATTACTTGCAGGATGCTGAAGTAAAATTCTATTTATTGTTGTTGTCCGTAGCAGCAATATTCACCAGTTATATTCTATTTTCGTCTCAAACATTCAGTTTCTCAGACTCCATCCGATATGGTGTTTTTGAGGTAGTTTCGACACTGACAACAACCGGCTACGCCACGACGGATTTTTCTGTCTGGCCAAATGAATTGCCAATCCTCATCTTCAGCGGTGCTATCTGCGGGGCTTGTGCCGGATCAACGGGTGGCGGAATCAAGGTCATTCGATTCCTGCTTGTCTATAAGCAAGCTATTCGCGAAATTTATCGGCTGATTCATCCCAGCGCAGTGTTCCCAATCAAGCTGAACCAAAGGCCGGTATCTTCCAGTGTTATTGACGCCGTATGGGGCTTCTTCTCAATATATGTGTTCGTTTATCTGATCTCTTTTCTCATACTGCTGGCTACCGGGATGGACTTTCTTACCGCCTTTAGCTCGGTGGGTGCCTGCTTGAACAATCTAGGGCCTGGTCTCGGTAATTTTGTGCTTCACTATAGCAGCGCAAACGACTTCGCAAAATTATTTCTCTGCTTCATCATGGTACTGGGACGTCTTGAAATCTTCACACTGCTGGTATTACTCACACCCATGTTCTGGCAGCGTTAGGGAATAGCAGGTATGACAGTCCATTGGGACCAGAAGTATGCCGATGCAACCCAGCCGGGTGCGCCATCAGCGATATTGATTGACAATCAGCAACTCCTGCCAATATCTGGCCAGGCGCTCGATCTGGCTTGCGGCCTCGGTGCCGACGCTATGTTTCTCGCTGCAAAGGGTCTCGAAACGCACGCATGGGATGCGTCTCAAGTAGCGATCGAGGCACTGCGCGCTTTCGCGAAAAAACGTAAACTGGTAATCAAAGCAACGGTACGCGATGTCATCCTGAATCCACCGGAACCCGGTTGTTGGGATGTCATTCTGGTCTCGCACTTTCTTGACCGAAAGCTCTGTAAGCATATCCACAACGCGTTAAAACCGGGTGGATTACTATATTATCAAACTTTTTGCAGGTCTCGGGTTCCTGGTAAGGGACCAGCCAATCCGGACTACCTGTTACTCGAAAACGAGTTACTGGTACTGTTCTCCGGCCTTATCATCCGCTATTACAGAGAGTATGGCATGTTGGGTAATCTGAAACCTGACCACGTTAACAAGGCCTTTCTGGTCGCTCAAAAGCCCTCTGCAGACTGAATTGATTTCCAACAGGGAAACTTGAGCAGATGATTTCACAAGGTGAGCAGATAGCAGCAAAGGAAAGTATCAGGCCAGATCAATGCCTGGCATTATTTAGAAAATATCCCACTCAGTTTCAAGTCACTGCTTTCCATTGTAGTTTTTGTGTGGGCGAATTGATTTGCTAGATCTATCCTAAAATAGTATCTAAAAAACCACCGTTTATATACCCTGCTGTGCACCGGTATTAGCCCTGTTAGCAGAATATCAGCTAATAACAATTCCGGCAAAGCCAGGGGTTTTCGCTTTCAATAACAATCATCCGGCGAAGCCGGAGGTATTTCGATCGAGAGCCCCTCAACGGGGCCGATGATCGATGAAAGCGAACAGATCGTAGCATACCAGGTGTTTGACAATACCCTTGAATGGCCACGGATAATCTTCCCGGCAAAGTCGGGGTTTTTCGCATTTAAAAAGTTACCGGGAACTTATTGATAGATAGAGCCTGCTCAGTAAGTCGAGGACCAACCGAAACGCGGGTGGTGTATCGATCC
>CAZNFE010000030.1:0-14155 GCA_964571945.1 uncultured Pseudomonadales bacterium | reverse complement strand
GCTCTATTTTTTGAGCCGATGTGCCTCGCTGGGCAAGGCGCTCTGCAGCACTGGACTGAGCTTCAGCTATGTATGCCGACTTATCGGTGTAGTTTTCGAGGCCTCTTCGTAACATGCGTTTCGTTTCCAGGTACAATTGGCGCAGTAATGAAGCCCGCCAGCTATTCCACAAATTTGGATTGGTTGCATTGATATCAGCGACGGTCAGAGTGTAAAGATAATCCAGTCTGACCTGGTCCTGAACTAACAATGCAAATTCGTGGATAATTTCAGGGTTGGTGATATCTTTGCGTTGGGCGGTTCCTGACATGGACAGGTGATGCTCAACAAGCCAGCGTACCAGGTTCGTGTCCCAGATGCTCAACTGGTGGAAATGGCAAAACTTGGTAACATCCTGCACTCCCAGATAGGAGTGATTGCCGCCGCGACCCTTTGCAATATCGTGATAGAGGCCGGCAATATAGAGCAATTCTATTTTCGGCAGCTTCGGTATGATATGAGCTGCAATGGGGAACTTTTGCTCATTGTTTCGGTACCGAAACCGTCGCATGTTTCTTATTACCTGAAGTGTATGAGTGTCCACCGTGTAGATGTGGAACATATCAAACTGCATTTGCCCGATGATGTGACCAAATTCAGGCAGATAAGCGCCCAGTACACCAAACCTTTTCATACGTGTGAGCTGTGTGAAAAGCTTTAGTGGTGCTTTGAGCAATTCGATAAAGAGCCTGGTTGAATCAGGATTGGCACGAAATTCATCGTCGATCAGGTAGAGATGACTTGCGATCAGCCGTGTGGTTGATGCACTGACTTCTTCGATATCACTGTTGTTTCCGGCGAGCACGAACAATTCCAGTAAGGCGGGTGGATATTGTTTGAATACATCGTCATGGGTGACTTCTATGTATTTGTTTCGTATCCGGAACCTGCTGTTTATGGGGGTAATCAGAGGTTTTTCACTGGCTCTCAAAATGGACTCGTTAAAGTGTTGTAGCAGGAGTTCATTGATTGCTTGCAGACCCAGCACGATGCGGTAGTAGTCCCGCATGAATCGTTCCACAGCCAGCAACCCTTCCCCGTCGCTGTACCCGAACAGATCAGCCAGTTTGCGCTGATATTCAAAAGACAGTCGATCATCAGGTTGACCGGACAATATGTGCAATCCATAGCGTACCCGCCATAGATATTTTCTGCCTTCTTCAAGCTGCTCCATCTCTGATTCTGTCAGCATGTGTCGATCAAGGAGATCTTGCCGTGTAACCTCGGTGGCCATTTCTCTTCTGGCTATCCACATGAGTGTCTGGATGTCACGCAAGCCACCGGGAGAGCTTTTTACATTCGGTTCCAGGTTGTACACCGTATCATCAAATTTCCAGTGTCGTTCCTTCTGTTCATCCCATTTAGCCTTAAAGAACCGCTTACTGGGCCAGATTTTTGCTGGCCCGGTCTTGCGCAGCATTTTCTGGCGTAACTCATCATCGCCGGTGATGGTTCTGGATTCCATGAGAGTCGTCACGATGGTGATATCTGCTCTTGCCTGGATCTGGCATTCGTTCAATGACCGCACACTATGGCCGACATCCAAACCGATATCCCATAACAGGGTTAGAAAATTTTGAATGCTCTGTTTGTGCAAATCATAGCTATTGCGTTCCAGCAAGATCAGTAAATCTATATCTGAGTGCGGGTGCAGTTCCCCGCGGCCGTATCCTCCTACAGCAAGCAGGCTGATTCGGGTCTTGCGCCAACTGTGGAGATTTTCATTCCAGTCAAAACGGAGCCAAACCAGTTTGAGGATTTGGTCAATATAATCGGATCGCTGGTAAATCAGATCACTGATGTCGGTCCTGGTGTAGAATTGCTCGTCAAGGTTTGACTGCAGTGTCACCAGTGTTTCTTTTAAGATGGGGATAATACGTTTGCTCTGGTCGAGCTTTTTCGACAACTCAACCGGGTCAAATGGCTGATCTCTAGAGACAGTACTGTTCATCAAACGCTACCCATGGCAGCAAAAATAATGCAGTGGCACAAAATTTAGCCCTGCTCGTCAACACCTACATTGTTGGCTGGTGGCAATTGCTTCATCTGAACGCAATGTGAATATTTCAAAACCATCGTCTGTCACCGTCAGAGTATGTTCCCATTGCGCCGTCAGTTTGTGGTCTTTCGTCACGACTGTCCAGTTGTCAGGAAGCAGCTTCACGTGTCGTTTACCCACATTGATCATCGGCTCGATGGTGAATACCATGCCCGGTTCCAACACCAGACCTGTACCCGGAGTGCCATAGTGGAGAACCTGTGGATCCTCATGGAATACACGACCAATGCCGTGGCCGCAATACTCTCTTACCACAGAAAAATTGTTCTTCTCTGCATACGTCTGTATGACATGACCGATATCACCCAAGTGAACACCCGGTTTAACGATCTCAATTCCCCTATACAAACAATCTTGTGCCACCTTGACCAGGCGCTCTGCCAGGATGCTGCACTTACCCACCAGAAATGTTTTGCTGGTGTCACCGTGATAACCATCTTTGATCACGGTTATATCGATATTAATGATGTCACCGCTTTTCAGCTTCTTCTTGTCGCTTGGAATGCCATGACAGACGACATGGTTGACCGAGGTACAGATAGACTTGGGAAATCCCCGGTAATTAAGGGGCGCAGGGATGGCATTCTGCTCATTGATGGTGTAATCATGGCAGATGCGATCGAGTTCACCGGTCGTGATTCCCGGTTTTACAAACTCAGCAATCATATCCAATTGTGCAGCCGCCAATCGCCCGGCGACGCGCATTTTATCGATTTCCAGTGGTGTTTTTATTGAAACGCTCATGAAATCTGGTTCAGGGGTACTAGAAACAAGGAACTATACAGGAAGGGCGTGTCAAGTCACAGATCGAATTGTATCTCTGCCCTGAAATGATGTCACGGTACTAAAACGGTTGGACCATCAGTGAATTTATGGTATAAAGCGCCGCGCTGAGGAAGAAGTGGTTTTTCTTCGAAGCGCTACAGATAGATTTGTAAATACGCACATACATCGACACATTTCCCAGGGTGCGCGGCGGTTGTTGTCACACAGATAGTTTGTGGTGATACCGGCGGGTTGGGACATGGGATGTATGGAAGTCTAACCCGATTATGGAGTCAACAATGTCGAACGTATCCATGCGCGATCTGCTGGAAGCGGGTGTCCACTTCGGACACCGTACCCGTTACTGGAACCCCAAGATGCAGAAATTCATTTTTGGGGCAAGAAACAAAATTCACATCATCAATCTTGAACAGACACTTCCGGCGTTGCTGGAAGCGACCAATTACATCAAGAGTATCGCTGCCCGCAAGAATAAGATTCTGCTCGTAGGAACCAAGCGTTCGGCTGGCAAGGTAATACGAGAGGAGGCCCAGAGGTGCGGCATGCCATACGTTGATAAACGATGGCTCGGCGGTATGCTGACGAACTACAAGACCATTCGTCAATCAATCAGGCGACTGAAAGACCTTGAAAAACAGAGCTCTGACGGAACCTTCGAGCAGCTTACCAAAAAAGAAGCACTATCAAGATCTCGAGATCTTGAAAAGCTGGAGAAGAGCATGGGCGGGATCAAGGACATGGGTGGTCTGCCTGATGTGCTGTTTGTGGTAGACGTTGATCATGAGCGCATTGCGATCAGCGAAGCGAACAAACTGGGTATTCCTGTAGTGGGAATTGTTGACTCGAATAGTGATCCGGATGGTGTGGATTATGTGATACCCGGCAATGATGATGCCATCAGATCAATCCAGTTGTTCGTTACCGCTGTGGCTGATGCAGTCCTGGCAGGAAAAGCAGAATTTGAAGGCCAGATGTCCGCGGATGATTTTGTTGAAGTGGCAACTCCTGATACTGATTCGATAACCGGGGAGACTCTCGCAACTGATGAAGTCACCAGCCCTGGATCCGAAACAGCCGACCAGGATGCCCAGGTACCCGTGGAGCAGTCTGGCGAGATCGATCCTGCAGCACCGGAAGCTGCGACTGATGAGAATATCGCAACCGGGCTGGCAATTGCGGCTTCCGCAGCGGACAGCGAGCATGTCATAACCGCAGATGCAGACGCAGAATCTGTAGCTGCGGCGGATGCGAAGGCGGAATCAGAGCTTAAAGAGACTGCTGCATCAGAATCTGTGGTATCGGAAACCGCTATATCAGAGACAGCCACACTAGAAACTACCAAGGAAGTTGATATTGCGGCAGATAAGGCTGCAGAGTCAGAGCAGACACTTGAAACAGGTGCTGGTGAAGAGAAAATTCCGGAATAGCTAGTCGGATCTGACTAGCTGAAGCCAATCAGCAACCTGGCATCAAAAATCAGCAGTTCCGTGGCTTGCATGCCACATACACAGCGGATGTTCAGGTGCATTGCACGAATAGACTATATATGAGGTATCGAAATGGCAACAATTCCCCCGCTCATGGTAAAAGAGCTTCGAGATCGGACCGGTCTTGGCATGATGGATTGCAAAAAGGCACTGGTTGCCGCCGATGGAGACATTGATCAGGCAATTGAATCATTAAGAAAATCCAGCGGCATGAAAGCTGCCAAGAAAGCTGGCAGAACCGCAACGGACGGCCTGGTTTGCATCAGAAAGTCAGACGATGGCCAGACTGCAGTGCTGGTGGAAGTTAACTGTGAGACTGATTTTGCCGCTCGGGATGACAATTTCCGGTCATTTGTTGAAAAAGTAGCCGAATTAGTTCTTGGCACCGAGCAATGTGATATCGAGCAGTTGCTGGGGGAGGGGCTGGAAAATGAACGGCAGGCTCTGGTACAGAAGATTGGCGAGAATGTCAGTGTCCGACGGGCGGAACGATACCAGACCGATGGTATGCAGTTGGGTAGCTATGTGCACACGAATGGTAAAATAGGTGTTCTGGTCGAGTTGAAAGGTGGTGATGAAAGCCTGTGGAAAGATATCGCGATGCATGTGGCTGCCACCAATCCAATGGTAGTTAACCCTGACCAGTTGCCTCCGGATGTACTGGCAAAGGAAAGGGAAATATACATCGCTCAGGCTGAGGATAGCGGTAAGCCCCCCGCGATCGTAGAGAAAATGGTTGATGGAAGAGTCAGAAAGTATCTGGCAGAAATCAGTCTGGTTGAACAACCATTTGTTAAAGATCCGGATGTGAAAGTTGGCGCTCTGCTGAAGGCAGCCAATGCAGTTGTCAACAGATTTACGCGCTATGAGGTGGGTGAAGGAATCGAGGTAAAAAAAGTTGATTTCGCGACCGAAGTAGCTGCACAGTTACAGGAAAATTGAACCGGAACCAGGCCAGCAGATAATGGTTCAGCCGGGGTTTGCAGGTCGCCTTACCGAACATATCGCAATCCGATCGACGTAAAGTGTAGTGGACGCTGTTTGAGTTTTTCAGTTTTTGGACTGTAATCATATGCCTGTGAAAAATACCGCCAATTATCAACGGATCCTCCTCAAGTTAAGTGGCGAGGCGCTGATGGGTAATGGTGAGTCAGGAATCGATCCCAGCGTACTGGATAGAATGGCGCTCGAAATCGGTCAGTTGGTTGGCATTGGCGTACAGGTTGGCCTGGTGATCGGAGGGGGGAATCTATTTCGTGGCGCTGCCCTGAATGCTGCAGGATTGGATCGTGTTACCGGAGACCACATGGGCATGTTAGCAACGGTCATGAATGCACTGGCCATGCGAGATGCGCTGGAAAGAGCGAAGATCAGAACCGTGGTAATGTCAGCCATTCCGATGAGTGGTGTTGTGGAACATTATGACCGTCGCCTGGCATTGCACAATCTGGACGCTGGTAAAGTGGTTATTTTTTCAGCTGGAACGGGCAATCCGTTTTTTACAACTGACTCTGCTGCTTGTCTTCGAGCCATCGAAATTGAAGCGGATATTGTGCTCAAAGCGACCAAAGTGGATGGGGTCTATTCTGCGGATCCGGTGGCGCATCCGGATGCAATCAAATACGACAGACTCACCTACAATGAAGTACTGGAGAAACGATTGGGCGTGATGGATTTGACCGCTATCTGTCTGGCCAGAGATCACCACATGCCGCTGCGGGTATTTGCCATGGCAAAACCCGATGCACTGAGAAACGTCGTAGTGGGTGACTCAGAAGGCACCCTGATTCAATAGGGAGTTTGTCGAGGCACAAGTCAGGGTTCATTCGATCCAATCCCCTCTGATCACAAAGTACAGCTATGGTTAGCTGCGAGGGATTCCTGGCGTTATACTAGGCTGATGTATCAGGCTTATGTCATGTTGGGCGCAGGATGCTATAACTCCTGCCAGACATTGCCGAAACATCAAACAGGTGTAACGACCGGAAAAATCTCCAAATGAGGAGGAACAGGTGATCAATGAGATTAGGAAGGACGCAGAAGTTCGTATGAGAAAATCCCTCGATTCTCTCGATTCTGCTTTAGCAAAAATCAGGACGGGCCGTGCCCATCCGAGCCTGCTAGGTGACATCAAAGTGCCTTATTACGGTACGGATACCCCGTTAAGCCAGGTGGCAAATGTAGTGGTTGAAGATGCTCGTACATTGTTGATCTCACCGTGGGAAAAAACACTGATACCTGAAGTGGAAAAAGCAATTCTCAGATCGGATCTGGGGCTTACCCCGTCGAGCGGAGGTGAGAGTATCCGATTGCCGCTGCCAATGTTAACGGAAGAAAATCGAATTTCTTTGACCAAAGTAGCACGGCATGAAGCAGAAAATGGGCGTGTTGCGATTCGCAACATCAGAAGAGATGCGAACGCGCATTTAAAGGAACTGCTCAAGGAGGGTGAGATCAGTGAGGATGAAGAACACGATGCCATTGATCTCATGCAGCAGCTTACTGACAAGAATATTGCAGCGATTGAAACTGCTCTGCAGGAAAAAGAGAACGAACTCCTGGAAATTTGATATCCGGGAATCAGGCAGATAGAGTCTGCACATAATCAGAGGTCGCGATCATGAGCTTGTCAGATCGCCAGATGTTGCGGTTTAGTGGCGGAGATCATCAACGTTGGTATCCCGGTGTACCTTCTGATTCAGTTGTGGGATTACACGCTGGCAGGAGAGGAATTGCCGGGTGCTGAAAAAGCGTATCATCACCGCTGTCATTCTGGCACCCATAGTCATCGCCGGAATTTTCCTGCTGGCTGACATTTATTTTGCGCTCTTCATTGGGCTAATCGTCGTCATCGGAGCCTGGGAGTGGGGCAACCTCTCGGGATTTGAAGGGAAAGCAAGCTATCTATATGCACTCGGGATAGGCGTCTGCCTGGTCACAGCATGGTTTCTGCCAGCGATATGGATTCTGACAGTCGGTTTCCTCTGGTGGTGTCTGGCTCTCGTTCTGGTAGTGCGCTATCCAAAAGATTCTCTGGTATGGGGGGCGATGTGGCAGAGATGTCTGATCGGTGCCCTGGTACTGGTGCCTGCGTGGGTGAGCTTGCAACAACTAAAAAGCGATGCGAATAGCGACTATCTCATCTTGTTGTTGATGTTCCTGATTTGGGGCGCGGACATAGGCGCCTATTTTAGCGGCAGGGCATTCGGCAATAAAAAACTGGCACCGGCTGTCAGCCCAGGGAAGTCCTGGGCCGGGTTGGTTGGAGGCATGTGTACGGCGATGCTGATCGTTGTAGTAATGACGTATGTGCAGGGAGAAATGCAGATCGGGAGTAGCGTCTGGTGGAACTTTTTTGCCGTCTGTATGTTCGTCGCACTGGTGTCTGTGCTGGGAGATCTGACGGAAAGCATGTTCAAACGTTATCGAGGTATAAAAGATAGCAGCAACCTGCTGCCTGGACATGGTGGAATCCTGGATCGTATTGATTCCCTGGTGGCAGCAGGACCCGTTTATGCGCTGCTACTCATCGTTACCGGCGGGAAGTGACCGATGCCGGTAAAGTCCTGCATTACCATCCTTGGCGCCACTGGCTCAATCGGCAGCAATACGCTGGATGTTATCGCTCGAAATGCAGATCGTTATGAAGTCTTTGCCCTGACAGCTTTTCGGCGCGTTGATGCTTTGTTCGACCAGTGTTGTCGATTCAAGCCCCGGTTTGCCGTAATCCCGGATCAGAAGCTTGCAGCAGATCTTGACAGTCGACTGAAGGTTCACGGCATTGCAACAACAGTGCTGAATGGTGAACAGGGCTTGATCGAGGTTGCGACCGATAATCATGTCGACACGGTGATGGCAGCGATTGTTGGTGCAGCGGGTTTGCTTCCCACACTGGCAGCAGCAAGAACCGGTAAGAAGATTCTGCTGGCAAATAAGGAATCTCTGGTCATGTCGGGTTCCCTGTTTATGAATGAGGTGCGTGCATCCGGTGCACAATTGCTCCCCATCGATAGCGAACACAATGCAATCTATCAGTGCCTGCCCTCCGGTAAGGTGAATGAGGACGTAAAAAAACTGATACTCACCGCATCCGGTGGTCCGATACTTAGAGAACCGCTGGAACAACTTCGCTCGGTAACGCCGGAGCAGGCATGTGCTCATCCCAACTGGCGGATGGGGAAAAAAATATCGGTTGATTCTGCGACCATGATGAATAAAGGGCTTGAACTGATTGAAGCGAGTTGGTTATTTGACGCCACCCCGGCACAACTGGATGTTGTTATTCACCCCGAGAGTATCATCCACTCGATGGTTGAGTATGTGGACGGGTCTGTTCTTGCACAGATGGGAATGCCAGATATGAGAACCCCCATCGCATGTGGCCTGGCCTGGCCGGAGAGGATGGTATCAGGTGCACCTTCTCTGGACCTGGTCAAAGCGTCAGGTTTACATTTTGAGATGGCTGATTTGAATCGATTTCCCTGCCTGAGAATCGCTATGGATGTGGTGTCTGGGCAGCATTCCGGTGACTCCGTGGTACTAAATGCGGCAAATGAAATGGCTGTTCAGGCATTTCTGGATGAACTAATCCGATTCACTGACATCCCAATAGTAGTTGAGAATGTTCTGGAACGAATTGGTTCTAAATCGGTACACAGTATTGAAGAGGTATTAGCATTAGATGCGGATGCCAGAAGACTGGCAGGAGAGGGAATCGGCTGTTAGTCCGGTATCTAATCGAGTTGCAGATACTGCTTTGGTTTGAATTGACCGCATCAGGCATAATAGACGCGGGACGCAGTTAGAGTTCATCTGCAGGCAAATAGCCTCCACTCTTGCAGCCGAATCAGCACATTTCTGCAAACAGCACATGGTTAGATTATCCGGTGATAAATGGCAGTAATTGAAAGCATATTTGCATTGATCATCACCATCTCGATTCTGGTGACTATTCACGAGTATGGACACTATTGGGTGGCGCGTCGGTGCGGGGTCAAAGTGCTGCGGTTTTCCATCGGCTTTGGGAAGCCACTGTTTAAATGGCGTGTAAAACCGGCACGCCTGCCACTTGCACCGGAAGGCCGGGAGATCCAGACGCGCACCAACGAGCAACTTGGTACGGAATTTGTAATTGCCGCGATTCCGCTGGGTGGTTATGTCAAAATGCTGGATGAACGCGAAGGATTTGTGGCAGATGACGAACTGCATCTGGCGTTTAACAGCAAGCCGGTAAGCAGCCGAATTGCGATTGTTCTGGCGGGTCCTCTGGCGAATTTCCTATTGGCAATTGCTGCCTACTGGCTATTGTTCTCTACGGGGGTTACCGGAATCGTACCTCTGTTGGGGGAGATTGACGCGGATTCCCAGGCCCGGATGGCCGGATTTGAAAAAGGGCAGGAAATTGTCGAGGTGGATGGCAGAGATACAGCAACCTGGTCCGAAGTAAATTTGCAGCTATTCAAACGTATTGGAGATACCGGACGCATTGAGTTCAAGGTAAAGGACCCGTCCAGGGAGTATCGGACTTTGTTTATTCCGGTGCAATCCTGGCTCTCGGATGCCGAAACTCCCTATCCGACCATGACTTTAGGTCTATCTCTGCAGTCTCCGGAGGTACCGGCAGTGATCGGTCGCTTGCTTGAAGGTGGTCCTGCCAGGGCAGCCGGTTTGCTGGTAGGTGATCGAATACTGGCTTCGAATTCGATACAGATCGGGAATTGGGATCAGTGGGTCGACATTATCAAGCAGAGCGCTAACCGTGAATTGCAGCTGGAAGTGCTCCGGGATGACGCACGCATCTCCATCAGTCTGAAACCGGAAAGTAAAAATGGCACAGGGGTAGGGTACATAGGTGCAGCCGCTGAATTTCCTGAAATTCCCGAAGAAATGCAACGTGTGGTCCGATATTCAGTGCTTACAGCCTGGATCCCGGCGCTGGTCAAAACCTGGGATATGTCGAAATTCACGCTGGACTCAATAGGAAAAATGCTCGTAGGTGCAATCTCAACCAGTAATCTGAGTGGTCCGATCACGATTGCCAAAGTTGCCAGTGCGTCTGCCAAATCCGGTCTGGAATCCTACATTGGTTTCATTGCAATCCTCAGCATTAGTCTTGGGGTCCTGAATCTGATGCCCATCCCGGTGCTGGATGGTGGTCATTTCCTATACTATCTGGTAGAAATGATTCGTGGTAAGCCGGTTTCTGAAAGGATTCAGGTGTTAGGCATGCAATTGGGCATCTTCATCATCGTCAGTATCATGTTGCTGGCTTTTTATAATGATCTGGTTCGTATTTAAGGCACAGAAACATCTAATTGATACACGGATGAACAGGAAGCGGTAAACAAGAAATGGTAAAGCAGCAAAATGTAGTCTCCCTTTTGTTATTTCTCTTTTTGGTATCCACCGCCGGATGGGCGCAAGCCTATCAGGTATCTGATATTCGAGTGGAGGGATTACAGCGAGTATCCGCTGGTTCAGTTTTTAACGCCGTCCCCATCAATGTGGGTGATGATATTACGGACATACAAATCCGCCAGATTATTCGCGAGATTTTTAAAACCGGATTCTTCCAGGATGTCAACGTAGGCAGAGATGGTAATGTGCTGGTCATTGAAGTGCGTGAACGGCCTTCGATCGATAGCATAGAAATTGATGGTAACAAGGCCATTGAAACTGATGCGCTGTTGGATGGATTGGAAAAATCAGGTTTGGCAGAAGGGCAGATTTTCAAACAGGTAACACTGGATCATATTCGACAGGACCTGGAGAGGCAGTATGTCTCCCAGGGACGGTATGGAGCGAATATAGAGACAGACGTCATCGATCTGCCAAGAAACCGGGTGACTCTGAAAATCGATGTAACTGAAGGTGATGTCGCTGGTATTAAGCACATCAATATTCTTGGTAATACCGTATTTAAGAATAAGGAGCTTGAAGACCTGCTTGAACTTAAATTGCCCAGCCTGTTCTCGTTTTATACGAAAGACGATCAGTATTCCAAGGAGAAATTGTCAGGTGATCTCGAAGCACTGGAGTCCTGGTACCTGGATCGTGGTTATATAAATTTCACGGTCGATTCGACGCAGGTTTCAATTTCTCCCAGCAAGGAAGATGTCTATATAACCATTAATGTTACCGAAGGTGATAAGTATGCCATCCGGGATGTCGACATTGCCGGGGAGTTGCATGATGTGCCGGAGCCATCGATTCGCGCACTGCTCCTGACCAGGGCGGGCCAGACGTTCTCGCGTGAATTGATGACTGCGTCCGAAGAAAGGATCGAACGGATACTCGGTAATTCAGGATATACATTTGCCAGTGCCACCGGCCAACCGATTGTTCATGATGAGGATGGTACCGTCACTGTTAAGTATTTCATCGATGCAGGCAACCGGGCGTATGTGCGACGTATCAATTTCAAGGGTAACACCATCACTGAAGATGAAGTATTGCGCAGGGAAATGCGCCAGATGGAAGGTGGTTGGGCTTCAACCGCAGCAATTGAGGCTTCCAAAGTTCGTTTGGAGAGACTGGGGTTTTTCAGGGAAGTCAATGTGGAAACTCCATCCGTTCCCGGCAGCAATGATCAGATTGATGTTGAATATACAGTAGAAGAACAACCATCAGGATCGATATCAGCAACGTTTGGGTATTCCCAGGGTATTGGCCTGATCCTTGGGCTTAACTACGCAGAGTCCAATGTATTTGGCACCGGGAACAAGGTTAATCTGGGCGTTAGTCGGAGTGATTTTCAGACGGCATACAATTTTTCATTCTTTGATCCATACTATACCGTCGATGGCGTGAGCAGAGGCTATTCCATATTTTTCCGAAAAAGCGACTTTAATGAGCAAAACATCGCCAGATTTTCGACAGATTCTTATGGCGGTTCAGTTAACTTTGGCTACCCGCTGAGTGAAGTATCGCGTCTGAATTTCAGTTTTGGATACGAGAGTACAGATATTACAGAAGGTGTTTTTCCGGTACAGGAAATTTCACACTTCCTGGCTCAAGAGGGAAATCAGTTTAATCTCTTCTCCTTCACAGCGAGTTACGCCATGTCTGCTTTGAACAGGGGGTTGCTGCCGACTGGCGGCCGATCACAGAATGTATCGCTGGAATTCACCGTGCCAGGTAGCGAACTGGAATACTATCGATTGAACTACACCGGACAGATCTTCTTTCCACTGAACCGGCTGTTCACCTTGAGACTCAGAACAGATCTCGGCTATGGTGGTACATTCGGAAGTACCAGCACCTTCCCGTTTTACAAGAATTTCTTTGCCGGCGGCCTGGGTTCGGTGAGAGGATTCAAAAGAAATTCCCTGGGTCCGCAGAGTACGCCTTCTTCCAATGATCCATTCAGGCAGATTGACCCAATTGGCGGAAATGTGTTGGTAGAAGGTACTGCGGAAATCCTGTTCCCTCTGCCATTCGTTGAAGATCAGCGTTCCATGAAATCTGCATTCTTCTTCGACATGGGGAACGTTTATAATTCAGACTGTCAGGAATTCAGCTCAATCTGTGCAGATCTGGATTTTGGCGATTTGAGGTATGCAGCCGGTTTATCGGTAACCTGGATAACTGGATTTGCGCCTATTACATTCAGCCTCTCGGTACCCATTAATGACAAGCCCGGCGATGACACGGAAGCATTCCAGTTTGAATTGGGCCGAACTTTCTGAGAGATGACATATATGCTTTGGGATCGTCGGAGCAATGACGGGACCCGGATCGAGTAACGACTAACCGGCTGTGTACAGGCCTGATTGCAGTTGCCGGACGGGCGCCTGGCGCAGAACAGACATGGATTCGCGATATTTTGCAGTCAAAAGAAGGGTTATTTTATTGAATCAAAGCGGTTTGTATGTAAATATCACCCGCCTGATTTTGATTAATCATACGAAAAACAGACAAATACGTCTTTCTTTACAAGCTCACCGAGGATTATCTCAGTAGCAGGATTTATTTGCCAATTACAATGCCAAGGAGATTTATTGTGCAAAAGATACAGCGGGTTCTACTGATTCTGGCAATCGCCGTGGTCGGTTCTCTGTCCACATCAGCATGGGCTGAGGTAAAAATTGCTGTAGTGGACGTCCAGAAAGCGATTTTGAATTCAGAGCAAGCGAAAATCTACATGCAGCAAATTCAGAAAGAATTTCAGACTGAAGAAGATGAGATTCGTGACTTGCAATCGGATGCTGCGAAATTGCTTGAGCGCCTGCAGAAAGATGGCGAGGTGATGAGTGATGCCGAGAAGGGAAAGCTGCAAGGCGAAATTCAGGATAAAAATAATGACTTCGTCTATCTTCGCAAGAAATTGCAAAAACGGATCGACACCAGACAACAGGAATTGTTTGCCGGAGTCGATCAGAAAGTACAGAAAGCGATCGAAGAGTTGGTATTGAGTGATGATTTTGATTTAATCATACCACGACAGGCTGCTCTGTATGTGGGAGAACTCTATGATATTACCCGCAAGGTGACGGAAAAACTCAATCTTATGGACAAACCCAAGGCGGGTAAAGCCAAATAGCCAGGTATTGAGAGGATCATGACCGCTGACACCAGTTACACTCTGGGAGAAATTGCGGCATATCTGGAGCTTGAGTGTACTTGTGATGCCTCAATCAAAATATCTGGTATCGCCAGCTTACAGACAGCACTCCCGGGGCAGCTGAGTTTCCTGTTTGATTCATCGTATCGCCGGCATCTGCCGGACACCCGGGCTTCGGCTGTTATCCTGGGCACGTCCGATGCGAAGAACTGCCCAGTGGAA
>CAZNFE010000029.1:0-14286 GCA_964571945.1 uncultured Pseudomonadales bacterium | reverse complement strand
GTTCATCCATGGACATCTGGTGGGGAAATAGCCCTTCCTCTATTCCTGCCATAAAAACCAGCGGAAATTCCAGCCCTTTGGCTGAGTGGAGCGTCATCAACTGGACACAATCCTCATGCTCCTCTCCCTGATTTTCACCGGCTTCCAGTGCTGCATGATTCAAAAATTCATCCAGCAGGGTTTCGACTTGAGGGTCACCATCAGCGGCATCGTCAAACGAGGCATCCACACCTGGATCAAATTGCCGGGTGGCGGTTACCAGCTCTTCAAGATTCTCGACCCGTGCCTGTCCAGACTCACCTTTTTCTTTTTTGTGATAATCCAGCAAACCGCTCTTTGTAATAACGAGTTCACTAAGGTCGGGCAGGTCCTTATCCAGCGTTAGCCCATCAAGTTCGTTTATAAGATCTCTGAAACCTCGGATTGCATTCAGCGCGCGAGAATTGAGTCCATCCGATGCAATCAGTTTTTCAGTGGCTGACCAAAGTGATACGTCATGTCCCTTGGCAACGTCCCTGATCTGTTGGACGGTTTTGTCACCAATCCCTCTGGTAGGTGTGTTGACGACTCTTTCGAATGCAGCATCAGCATGACGATTACTGATGAGTCGCATGTAAGCCAGAGCATTACGTATTTCCGCCCGTTCAAAAAATCGGTGCCCACCATAAATTCTATACGGTAAATTTGCCCTGAGTAACGCTTCTTCCAAAACCCGGGACTGAGCATTCGAACGGTATAAGATGGCAGATTCCTGCCGAAGATTGCCAGACTGGTTCCACTGGATTATTCGATCAACGATGAATTTTGCTTCATCCATCTCATTAAAACCACAATAGACAGAAATTGGATCCCCGTCGCTATCCTCTGTCCAGAGTTCTTTCCCCAGTCGACCAGCATTATTACTGATCAGTGAATTAGCGGCTGTAAGGATATTGCCAGTGGATCGATAGTTCTGTTCCAGCCTGATCGTGCGGCTCTCCGGGAAGTCTTTGGAAAACTGCTGGATGTTCTCAATCCTGGCCCCTCGCCAGCCATATATTGACTGATCGTCATCACCCACAACCATTAAATTGTTCTGGGCGATAACACGCAGCCAGGCATACTGAATGGTATTTGTGTCCTGAAACTCATCAACAAGTATGTAGTGAAAACGTCGCTGGTAGTGTTCAAGGAGTGCCGGGTCATTAAGCCAGAGTTCATGTGCACGCAACAACAATTCCGCAAAGTCCACCATGCCGCCACGGTTGCAGGCTTCTTCATAGGATCGGTATATGCTGAGTTGTGTCTTGAGATAGAGATCTCCATAATCTTCAATATGCTGGGGTCTGAGCCCCTCATCCTTCTGACTGTTGATAAACCACATGGCCTGGCGCGCTGGCCATTTTTTCTCATCCAGATCTAATGCTCGAATAATTCTTTTCACGAGTCGTAGCTGATCATCTGCATCGAGTATCTGGAAATTTTGTGGCAGCCCAGCCTCCTGCCAGTGGATGCGAAGCAAACGATGTGCGATGCCGTGAAAGGTGCCAACCCACATGCCGCTGACTGATAAGGACAACAACTTTTCTATGCGACCCTTCATCTCTGACGCTGCCTTGTTGGTAAAGGTAACCGCTAGAATACTGTAAGGTGACAGATGCCCGGTTTCGACCAGCCAGGCAATTCGATGCACCAGCACTCTGGTTTTACCGCTACCGGCACCAGCCAGCACCAGATAACTTCCGTCGGGTGAGGCAACTGCTTCCCGTTGTGCTTCATTAAGAGAGTTGAGTATGTGTGAAACGTCCATCAGAACCGTTTGTTATCGTAGCTTGTATTTGCTCAGGCTGTTAGGCAGCCTTTTGCACAGGAGACTTTAAAAGGAAATAACTCTAGCACGCATGATCGACCAGCGAAATAGACGGTGCAGCTTATCTGCCTGGCACTATTACTCCACGGTTACTGACTTTGCCAGGTTACGTGGCTGGTCCACATCTGTACCTTTCAATACAGCGACGTGATACGAAAGCAGTTGCATGGGTAGCGTATAGATAATTGGTGCTGTGATGTGGTGAGCCGCTGGTACCGGTATCACCACACAGTCTTCGGCCTCTTCAAAATCAGCAGCCAGATCAGCAAACACGTACAATTGACCTCCTCGCGCATGCACTTCCTGCAGATTTGATTTCAGTTTAGCCAGCAGTTCATTACTCGGTGCTACAGCTACCACCGGCATATCATCATCTACCAGTGCCAATGGGCCATGCTTGAGTTCGCCAGCAGGATAGCCTTCGGCATGAATATAAGAGATCTCTTTCAGTTTTAGAGCGCCTTCCAGCGCCACCGGGTAATGCACTCCACGCCCCAGAAACAACGCGTGGTCCTTCTCCACAAAATCTTCAGCAATGGCTCGAATACGCTGGTTCAATTCCAGCGTCTTGCGCAATTGATCGGGTAGTCTGCGCAATTCGGAAACCAGCTCTTTTTGATCTTCATTGTTCAGACCGTTGCGCGCTCCAAGCACAATTGCCAGCAGCAGCAGATCTACCAGTTGAGTGGTGAATGCCTTGGTGGAGGCTACACAGATCTCCGGCCCGGCACGAATCATCAGCGCCAGATCGGATGCTCGGACCAGAGAACTGTTCGGTACGTTACAGATACACAAGCTGGCCACATAATTGGGGTCATCTGCTGCCAGCAAAGCAGCCATGGTGTCAGCGGTTTCCCCTGACTGAGAGATCGTCACGAATAGGGTGCCGGGACGCACGGCAACTTTCCGATAGCGAATCTCGCTGGCAATTTCCACGCTACAGGGTATACCCACCAGTTCTTCAATCCAGTAGCGAGCTATCAATGACGTATAGTAACTGCTACCGCAGGCGACCAGCTGCACCGCGCGGGTTTGTTCAAAAATCACGCCTGCACCAACACCAAAAGCTCCTTCCAGCACCTGACTCGCGCTGACCCGCTCCGCCAAGGTATTCTCGATGGCGCTGGGCTGTTCAAAGATTTCCTTCAGCATGTAATGTCGGTAGCCGCCTTTTTCGATCGCATCGATGCCATGATCCAGCTGCACCGTACGGCTCTCGATAGACTCTTCATCGACGCCATAAATGGATATCTCATCACTGCTCAGCTGCACCAGTTCGCCTTCTTCCAGATAGATGAACCGGTCTGTCACCGGTCGTAGAGCCTGAGCGTCCGAGGCAATGAAATTTTCACCAAAACCGACACCAACGATTAACGGACTGCCTACCCGGGCTGCCACCAGCCGATCAGGATAGTCCCGGTGTACGACACCCAGGGCAAATGCTCCGGCTAACTGTTGCACAGCTCTCTTAAGACCTTCGAGCAGATCACCGCTCGTCTCAACTTCCCGATCAATGAGGTGAACCACTACTTCCGTATCTGTTTCCGAGTGGAACTGATACCCATCCGCTTCCAGTTCCTGCCTGAGTGCGAGGTGATTTTCAATGATGCCATTATGAACCAGTGCTACTCGCTCACCTGACATGTGCGGATGAGCATTTCCCTCAGTCGGCTTACCATGAGTAGCCCATCGAGTATGAGCGATGCCAATTCTGCCAACGGGTCTGTTCTGTCGAACCGCGCTAATCAATTCCGTCACCTTGCCCACAGTTCGTAATCGCTGCAGCGAGCCATCTGATGAGTTTATCACCGCGATACCGGCGGAGTCATAACCCCGGTATTCAAGGCGCTGTAAGCCTTCACAAAGAATACCGGCAACTTCACGCCCGGCTACCGCACCAACTATTCCGCACATAATACTTACGCCTTTCCTTTCCAGTCAGCAATATTTCTCTGTCTGCCTCGACCAATCGCCAACGCTCCTTTAGGTACTGGTTTGGTAATTGTTGACCCGGCTCCGATATGTGCGTTTTCGTCAATTTCAACTGGTGCTACCAGCGAAGTATTGGAGCCAATAAAGGCACCGTCACCAATACGCGTCTTATGCTTGGCTACCCCATCATAATTACAAGTTATGGTACCGGCCCCTACGTTGACGTCCCTGCCAATTTCTGTGTCGCCAAGGTATGTAAGGTGACTGGCTTTGCTGCCTGTTCCAATATGACTATTCTTGGTCTCAACAAAATTGCCTACTCGTACAGTTGAATCCAACGCCGTCCCTGGCCGAATTCGGGCAAACGGACCAACCTGACACGCATCGCCAATGTGTGCGCCATCTATTACACAATTTGGATTGATAACCGTGCCAGCTCCAATTACTGTATCCTTAATGCAACAGTTAGCTCCGATAACAACACCATCTCCAAGCACCACCTCACCCTCGAACAGTGCGTTGATATCTATCACCACATCATTACCCGCAGTTAATGTACCCCGGAGGTCAAATCGAGCAGGATCCATGATGCGAGTTCCCTGTGCCATTAATCCTTCGGCTAATTCTCGTTGGTAGTTTCTCTCCAACTCACTCAATTGGTTTTGATCGTTCACGCCCAGTACCTCAATTGGATTAATGGCTTGTACCGTCTCGGGTACTACGCCTGATTTGACTGCCATACTGATAATATCGGTCAGATAAAATTCACCTTGTGTATTGTCGTTAGACAGATTTCCTAGCAACGGTCCCAGCAATTTGCAATCTACGGCCATAATGCCTGTATTGGCTTCACGAATCTGCTGCTGGGATGGGTTCGCCTCTTTATCTTCCACGATTCCCTGGACCATGCCGTTCTCATCTCTCGTAATCCTCCCATAGCCGGACGGATCCACCAGATTAACGGTGAGCAAACTCAACGCAGATTTCATCCTGGTTAGCTTTTTTAAAGTGGCAATACGGATTAGCGGTACATCCCCATAGAGAATGAGCAGCTGACTGGTAGATTCGCAGTGAGGGAGAGCCTGTTGTACGGCATGACCTGTACCGAGCTGCTGTTCCTGCACGACCCAGTCGATGGTGCCAAAATCACGACAGGACTCCCTGATCCTGGATCCCTGATGACCGATCACCACATGTATGTTTTCAGGCCCAAGTTGCCGGGCTGTAGTCAATACATGATGCAGTATCGGCCTGCCGGCCAGCGGCTGAAGAACTTTGGGACGATCAGAGTACATGCGGCTGCCGAAACCTGCGGCCAGAATAATTACTTCGAATTTGTTAGGCATGTTCTTATTACGACAACTACTTTGCAGTTAAGTGCGAGCGCGGCTTCCCTCTCCGGTTCAGTTTACCCTGCTTATCGTACCGGTTGCGACAATTATCATGACCGCGCCAACAAAAACGGGCCATCATCAAGTTCCGGAAGTCAATCGGGACAGGCTGCCGTCAGGTATCCGCCACAAAAAAAGGGGCGGCAAAAGCCACCCCTTTTATGCTAACAAACCATGCGCCACGGCTTAGGCACCATTATCGTCTGGTCGCCTGCTCCCGGATTTTGCGGATCGTACGCAATTGTGCTGCTGCCTCAGTGAGATTTGCCTGGGCAGCTCCGAAGTCAAATTCAGCTGCTCTATTTGACAGTTCGCGCGCAGCCTTTTCTTCTGCTGCTTTAGCAGCCGCCTCATCAAGATCATCGGCCCTGAGCGCCGTGTCCGCCAGGATGGTAACTATAGCGGGCTGAACTTCCATGAAACCACCGGAAGCATAGTAGGTTTGTTCTTCACCATTTTCCAGTCTCAGTACCACTGCGCCGGACTTGATCCCTGTAATCAGCGGTGTATGACCGGGTAGAATACCTAATTCACCAAGCTCACCGGTAGCAATGATCATTGCAACAGCACCGGAAAAAATTTCTTTTTCCGCACTAACTATATCGCACCGCATCGTTTTGGCCATATCCGGTCCTTACTTTATAGGGTCTTAGCCTTTTCAACAGCTTCTTCGATGCCGCCGACCATATAAAAAGCCTGCTCGGGTAATTCATCATATTGGCCATCTAGAATTCCTTTAAAACTCTTGACGGTATCAGCTAAGGGTACGTATTTTCCTTCCAGACCTGTAAACTGGGATGCCACGAACATCGGCTGGGAAAAGAACTGAGCTATTCGACGTGCTCGATTAACGGTCTGTTTGTCTTCTTCTGACAATTCATCCATCCCCAGAATAGCAATGATATCCTTCAGCTCCTTGTACTTCTGCAGCACCTGCTGAACTCCCTGGGCAACATCATAGTGTTCCTGACCAACTACCAGCGGGTCCAGTTGCCGACTGGTCGAGTCCAGCGGATCAACCGCCGGGTAAATTCCCTGGTCGGTGATGGCTCTGGACAAAGTCACCGTTGAATCCAGATGCGCAAATGTTGTCGCTGGCGATGGGTCAGTCAAGTCATCCGCAGGCACATAGATCGCCTGCACTGAGGTGATTGAGCCGTCTTTGGTGGTCGCGATACGCTCCTGCAGAACACCCATTTCTTCGGCCAGCGTGGGCTGGTAACCAACTGCTGATGGCATGCGCCCCAGTAATGCCGACACTTCCGTCCCCGCCAGCGTGTAGCGGTATATATTATCAATAAACAACAGCACATCTCGTCCATCGTCTCGGAACTTCTCCGCCATGGTCAAACCGGACAACCCAACTCTGAGCCTATTCCCCGGCGGTTCGTTCATCTGTCCGAATACCATGGAGATCTTATCTATCACACCGGCATCCTGCATTTCATGATAGAAATCATTCCCTTCTCTGGTTCGCTCTCCGACTCCGGCAAACACGGAAAGGCCACTGTGTTCGGTAGCGATATTATTGATCAGCTCCAGCATGGTGACCGTCTTGCCCACACCTGCTCCACCGAACAATCCGACCTTACCGCCTTTTGCAAAGGGACAGATCAGATCAATGACCTTAACGCCTGTTTCGAGGATGTCTCGACCACCAGCCTGTTCTTCAAAGGTTGGTGCTTTGCGGTGAATTGGCATCCGTTGCTTTTCACCTATCGGTCCCTTCCGGTCGATAGGATCACCCAGCACGTTCATGATTCTACCAAGCGTCTCTTCACCTACCGGCACAGAAATCGGAGCTTCCGTATTGGTGACACTCAATCCCCGGCTGATCCCATCTGAACTGCCCATGGCAATCGTTCTGACAATTCCGTCTCCCAGTTGTTGCTGCACCTCAAGGGTAAGACCTTTACTGTCTACAGTCAGAGCATGATACACATTTGGCACTGAATCTCGTGGGAACTCCACATCTATCACCGCGCCGATGATCTGTACGATACGTCCGCTACTCATGCTCTGTTCCTCGTCATCATTCAATTCTTCTCTATTCTCTAGTTGGCGACCCGCGTCTTTACACCGCCGCTGCACCACCGATAATTTCCGATAATTCCTGGGTTATTGCTGCCTGCCGCGCGTTATTCATGATCAACTGCAATTCATCAATCAAATCACCCGCATTGTCTGTAGCTGCCTTCATCGCAATCATTTTGGCTGCTTGTTCACAAGCCACATTTTCGACCACCGCCTGATATGCCTGGGATTCGATGTATCGCTGAACCAGGCCATCAATCAGATCTCTGGCATCCGGTTCATAAATATAATCCCAGTGGTGCTTCAATGACTCATCATCCGTCGGGTCCAGCGGTAACAATTGCCTGATGATTGGCCTCTGCGTCATGGTATTTACGAATAGATTACTGACCAGAAACACCTTATCTACTCGATCCTCTTCAAATGCATCCAGCATGACCTTGATCGCACCGATCAAATCGCTTACTACCGGTTGCTCACCCAAATGGCTGTTGGCAGAAACGACATTTCCTCCATAGGATCTGAAAAACTGAACACCCTTATTGCCAATCAGGCACAAATCAACCTCTATATCGTCAGCGACTTTTGGTTGCATATCCTGTACAACGGCCTTGAGCAGATTGATATTCAAGCCGCCACATAAGCCTTTGTCGGTGGTTACAACAATATATCCAACGCGACGGACGGGCCGATTAACCATATATTTATGGTGATATTCCGGAGCCGCATTCGCCAGATGACCAATCACCTCCCTGATATGATCAGAATAGGGTCTTCCCCTGGCCATCCGATCCTGTGCTTTGCGCATCTTACTGGCAGCAACCATTTCCATCGCACTGGTGATCTTCTGCGTATTCTGGATGCTGCCGATCTGCGTTCTTAGTTCTTTTGCACTTGCCATTGTTGGTCCGCTATCTCTTAAAGAGCATCTACCAGGTTTGAGTTGACTTGAAGGTTTCGATTGCGGTTGTCATCTCGGCGACAATTTCATCGCTGTATGCCCCTTTTTCATTCACTTCTTTCATGAAATCCGCTTTTTCACTGTTCATATATGACGTCAGCGCCGCTGCAAAAGTCAGTATTTTATCGACCTCGACATCCTCCATATAACCTTCATTGATTGCGAATAGAACCACACCCATTTCGGCCACGCTCATGGGTGAATACTGGCTCTGCTTCATCAGCTCGGTAACACGTTCGCCATGCTCCAGCTGCCTTCTGGTAGCATCGTCAAGATCAGATGCAAACTGGGAGAAAGCTTCCAGCTCACGATACTGGGCCAGGGCGAGCTTGATACCGCCCGCAATTTTCGACATGAACTTGACCTGGGCCGCGCCGCCTACGCGGGAAACCGAAATACCTGGATTCAATGCTGGCCTCTTCCCTGCATTGAATAGATCTGTTTCCAGAAAGATCTGGCCGTCGGTGATGGAAATTACATTGGTTGGCACGAAAGCGGAAACGTCTCCAGCCTGGGTTTCAATAATAGGCAAAGCTGTCAGTGATCCGGTCTGTCCTTTTATTTCACCCCCGGTGTATTCTTCTACATAGGCTGAATTTACGCGCGCCGCTCTCTCCAGTAGTCTGGAGTGCAGGTAGAACACATCGCCCGGGTAGGCTTCCCGGCCTGGCGGTCTGCGCAGCAACAGGGAAATCTGCCGATACGCCCATGCTTGCTTGGTTAGATCATCATAGATGATCAGCGCATCCTCACCCCGATCCCGGAAATACTCTCCCATCGTGCAGCCGGAATAGGCGGATATAAACTGCAGCGGTGCTGGATCAGCAGCGCTGGCCGCCACGATAATCGTGTTTTCCATCGCACCGTATTCTTCCAGTGTCTGCACAACATTATTGATCGAGGACATTTTCTGACCAATTGCGACGTACACACATTTGATGCCCGTGTCTCGCTGGTTAATGATTGTGTCGATGGCGATCGCTGTTTTTCCTGTCTGTCGATCACCGATGATCAATTCACGCTGCCCTCTGCCGATAGGGATCATCGAATCCACTGCCTTCAGGCCGGTCTGAACAGGTTGTTCAACGGACTGGCGATCGATGACGCCGGGGGCGACTTTCTCAATGGGTTCACTCAATTTGCTCTCGATCGGTCCCTTGCCGTCTATGGGGGCACCCAGGGCATCAACCACGCGACCTAACAACTCCGGTCCTACCGGCACCTCCAGAATACGTCCTGTACACCTTACGGTATCGCCTTCGGTCAGTGCCTTGTAGTCACCAAGAACGACCGCTCCAACCGAGTCTCGTTCCAGATTTAGCGTAAATCCATACAGTCCGCCAGGGAACTCGATCATTTCACCACTTTGTACATCACCCAGACCATGTATTCGGACAATACCATCGGAAACGCTGACGATAGTCCCTTCGTTTTGCGCCTCTGAAGTCACATCCAGCTGCTCTATGCGTTGCTTTATGATGTCACTGATTTCAGAAGGATTCAGTTGCTGCATTTTCTGTCCCTCAACGGGTTATGAATTCATTACGTGGGTTAATTTAGCCAGTCTGCCACTTACGGTGTTATCAATCACCGAGTCTTCAGTTCTGACAATCAATCCTCCAATCAGGGAGCGATCTACCCTCGACGTGATTTTTACGTCTCTTTTCAATCTGGATGTCAGTGCTTCTGTCAGCTGATTTTCGTCTTCGGCACTAACCTCGAAGGCACTAATCACTTCCACATCAACTGTTTTTTCATGATGGGCTTTCAGCAGTTCATACAGATGTTGTATTTCAGGTAGCAATGCTTCCCGTTTGTACTCGGCTAACAGCGAAATGAAATTTTCGCCCACTGCATCAATTTGATCGCCACAAATACCGACTAGAAATTGCGCCCGTTGCTGCTGTGTCATCGCGGGGTTATCCAGCCTGGACTGAACCTTGCTATCTTTTGCAACAGCAGCAAGCAGTTTGAGCATAGCAGACCACTGGGTGAGGCGATCATTGTTAATCGCAGTCGCAAAGGCAGCCCTGGCGTAGGGTCGTGCAATGGTTATCAGTTCGGACTCAGCCATACTCTTCCCGTCTACAATTCAGAAGCCAGTTCATGCAGCATCTGCTTGTGTGCTTCAACATTCACGTCGCTTTCGAGAATTTTCTCTGCACCCCTGACCGCCAAAACGCTTACCTGGGCGCGTAATTCCTCGCGGGCCCGGTTTACTTCCTTGTCAATTTCGGTCTGAGCTGCAAGTTTCAGACGCACGCCCTCTTCTTTGGCCTTTTCTTTCGCTTCATCGACGATCTGCTTGGCGCGTTTGTCAGCCTGGGCGATTAACTCTGCACCACTCTGTTTTGCTTCCTGCAATTCGAGTGCGGCTGCATCATTGGCCTGTTCAAGTTGCGCTTCAGCTCGACTGGCTTTTTCCAGGCCTTCACGAATGGCCTCCTGCCTTTCTCGCATTACCTGAATAAGCAGTGGCCAGATGTATTTCATGCAAAACAACACGAACAAGGCAAATGCAATTGCCTGCCCGATGATGGTTAGATTAATGCTCACGAGTCACCTCGATTATCTCAATGGAGAGCATTGAGTTTATAGTGCGAAGATCATGTACAGAGAGATGCCTACTGCGATGATGGGTACCGCATCCACCAGAGCCAGAACGATAAACAGTTGCGTCATCAGCATCGGCTGTAACTCCGGTTGTCGGGCAATACCTTCCATATACCTGCCACCCAGCAAACTGATGCCAATACCACTGCCAATGGCGCCCAGGCCCATAAGGATACTAGCAGCTACATATATAAGACTATCCATTTTTACTCCCGCTTCTTCAGGTAAAAAATTAATGTTCTTCTGTTGCATAAGCCTGGGTTATGTAGACGATGGTCAGGATCATGAAAACAAAAGCTTGTAATGAGATGATCAGAATGTGAAACAGAGCCCAGGGTATCGACAGGGACCATTGCAGATAGAACGGCAACAATGCAATAAGGATGAAGATCATTTCACCCGCGTACATGTTGCCGAACAAGCGCAATCCATGAGAAAGTGGTTTCGATAACAGGGTTACTGTCTCCAGTGCAAAATTGAAGGGTAGTGCCGCTTTGAAAGGAATCGGATGCAGGGTCAGTTCTTTCATGAATCCAACGGTCCCTTTGATTCGAACGCTGTAGTAGAGCACCAGAAAGAGCACACTGATCGACATTCCCATGGTCGCATTAGGGTCAGCGGTAGAAACCACCCGCATCGAATGTATACCCAACCAGCCAGAAGTCGCGACTCCTGGTGCTGCTCCCAGAAGATAAGGCAGCCAGTCAACCGGTACCAGATCCATTAGATTCATCAGAAAGACCCAGACGAGGATGGTCAATGACAGCGGTGCCACAAGGGCGTTATTTTGATCTCCAAATACCTGCCGGACGTTATCATCCACAAATTCCACGGTGATTTCGATAAAATTCTGGAATCCCCCGGGTACGCCGGTGGTTGCCTTGGTTGCGGCAGTCCTGAACAAATATAGAAATAATATGCCAAGGCTTATGGACCAGAACATGGTATCCACATTGATTGCCATAAAGCCCATGCCCTGTGCTTGCTCCGCGTTATGGGCTAATCCCCAGCTACCATCCGGAAAACGACCATAGGTCAAATTTGTCAGGTGGTGCTTGATATACTCGCTGTAGGTAAGGGTCTCACCAGCCATTTGACTGTACTCGATTTGTTTTTAACACAAGTGCGGCTATCCCATGAAGTATTTGTACAACAACTATCGTGATGAAAAACAAAAGCGCATTCAGCGGTTCAATCATGGTAAATACCAGTACAAACAAGCCTGTTGTTAACAGCCACTTCCCTGCTTCCCCCCCGATCAGTCTCCGGAACACCTGGCCTCGTCGTAATTTAAGCGCACTGATAAATCGCTGGGCGAGAAACGCATCAGGTATCACACAGACCAATCCCCCCAATAACACCGAATAGGCCGAAACCGAATCACGTAACAGGAAAGCCGACGCTGCTACCAATGTGGCAATCAGCTGAAAACAAACTATTCTGATTACTCGCATGCCGTCTGATCCAAAATGTGAGTCAAAACGGGTGAACACTCATGCCGGCTCCAGATGATAATCCGAAGCATAATTCACCTCACACCCTGACCAACGACTATTACATTGGGTGTTGAAACGCGGGCGCTAGTATAGTGATTTAGGCGTATTCATTCAACATGGCACAGCAATATATTTCCAAATGTGAAAGCGGGATATCTAATCAGTCCGGGCGTGCCTGTGCAGGGCTTTCCCATGGCCGTAAAGCAGCACGGATAAACACTGTCTGATTAGTGCATCTGGAAACGGTCACAACGATCAGAAGCCAGTATTCATGAGGGTTGTGAGCACCCTGATTTATCGTAACAGCCACCAAGTCAAGGTTCTTCGTGATGGAAAAATTCCTCGCCGACCAGGTGTGCAAGGATTCCGTCCAGTTCATCGAGGCTGCCATACGAGATTACCAGTTTTCCTTTACCTTTGACGGTATGTCGAATTGCAACGGGCTGACCGATTTTTTCCGATATTCTATCCTGTAGAATTCGGGTTTCACGGTCTTCCTGCTGCTTCTTCTCGCGGGGCGCAACGGGTCGAAGCATTCTTTGCACCAGGGCTTCCGTCTGACGAACATTCAATTTCTTAGCCGTGATTTCCATTGCTGCTTTTTTTTGTTGATCATCCGCGAGCGATAACAATGCCCGTGCATGACCCATCTCCAGAATTCCGCGCTCTACCATCGATGATACTTCAGGACTTAGATTCATCAACCGGAGAAAATTGGTTACGGTCGTCCGACTCTTGCCTACAGCCATTGCAACTTGCTGGTGAGTTAACTCAAATCCGTCCAACAGGCGTTTTAATGCCCGGGCCTCCTCCATCGGATTAAGATCTTCTCTCTGAATGTTTTCGATCAGCGACATTGCGATCGTCGCCTCATCGCTAACTTCCCTGACAATTACCGGTATCTGTTCCAGACCAGCCAGTTGACTTGCTCGCCAACGCCGTTCTCCCGCTATGATTTCATAACCGTCTGCTCCAGTTGCTCTTACGATTATGGGTTGCATAACTCCCTGGGATCGAATGGAGTTTGCCAAATCTTCCAGCGATTCACGATCCATCTCCTTCCTTGGCTGGTATTTACCTGGACGTATAGCATCTACGGGCAATTGACGTAATGCACCTGCCCGGCTCAACGATTCATCAACTGACCCTGCCTGTCCCAATAACGCGTCCAGGCCACGACCTAATCCCCTTTTCTTTGTAACCATCTGTGCTATTGCTCCGTGCCGGAACGCCCTGATAAACTTTTTCTACTTTCGTGCTACTCTTGAGGCTGCTTCCGGGCTAGTAAATATGCTTTTATCCCTTTCTTCCTGACGTCTTACCACTTCACCTGCCAGCGTTAGATACGCGCGGGCTCCCCTGGAATTTTTGTCATAATGTAAGACGGGTAATCCATAACTGGGGGCTTCTGCCAATCTGACATTTCTTGGTATTAGTGTCCGATAAATCTTATTGCCAAAGTGACTGGTCAGTTGCGCTGAAACATCCCGGGTCAGGCTGCTGCGCGGATCATACATGGTCCGCAGTAAACCCTCGATAGACAGATTCGGGTTCAACACGTTTGAGATTCTGCGGATGGTATCAAGTAATGCAGTTAAGCCTTCCAGTGCATAATACTCACACTGCATGGGAATCAGTACAGAATCAGCCGCGGTCAACGCGTTGACAGTCAACATACTCAGGGAAGGAGGACAATCGATCACAATAAAATGATAGTTGGCTTTTACTGTGGATAGTGAAGTTTTCAGCCTGAATTCTTTTTCCTTGCATTGCAGCAACTCGACCTCGGCCGCGGTGAGATCTGCGTTAGCTGGTATCACATCATATCCAGCCTCTTCACTCTGCTGCATCACATCTGATACGGAGGCTGCTTCCACGAGCAGATCATAGGCAGAGAGTGCCAGGTCACTTTTATTGATACCGCTCCCCATGGTTGCATTGCCTTGAGGGTCCATGTCAACGAGCAGTACCTTCCGTTTTGTGGCGACCAGGGAAGCCGCTAAATTTACG
>CAZNFE010000028.1:0-14428 GCA_964571945.1 uncultured Pseudomonadales bacterium | reverse complement strand
TGATTTCCGGTATCGACGTAATCATGTACCGGCCAGATGAAGAGCTAAGAAAGCTGGCAAGAAAAGCCATTGAATTTAAAATCATCGATATCCTCAGGAGTAGCACCTCATTCAACGAGGTCAAATCAAGCCTGGAGAAAATGGATACTGGAAAACAGTGGCTGGAAGAATTTGAAGAGGTGCGCTACCCCTGGTTCAACATTTCCACAGGTACCGGTTGGTTTCATCATGACCGGTCATGGAATGATGATCTGGATATCCCTTTGGGTTCAATTTGTACCTATGCCGAAAAGATTCTCGCTGGTGACTCCATTGAACGACCCATTGAAGCAGTCCGGGAAGAACGTGATCGAATCACTACCGAATACCGTGATCTCATAGACAATGATGAGGATCTTGCAGCCTTCGACCAATTATTGGCCACGGCGAAAACCGTATTTCCTTACGTTGAAAATCACCTTTTCTATGTTGAGCACTGGTTCCACTCAGTCTTCTGGAACAAAATCCGTGATGTAGGTAGCATCATGAAAGAGCATGGATTTATCAACGATGTTGAAGATATCTGGCTGCTAAAACGTGGTGAAATCAAGGATGCATTATGGGATTTGGTCACGGCGTGGGCAACAGGTGTTAAGCCCTGCGGTCCAAAGACTTGGCCCAGGGAAATTGAATGGCGCAAAGGTGTAATGGAGAAATTTAAACTATGGTCACCACCTCCAGCGCTGGGGGTCCCCCCGAAAGTTATCCAGGAACCCTTTACGGTTGTACTTTGGGGCGTCACCAATGACTCACTGGCCAACTGGGCTAGTATTGAAGGATCTGATGGTGATATCAGCGTTATAAAAGGATTTGCTGCAAGCCCCGGTGTCATTGAAGGTCCGGCCAGGGTATGCCGGACTGTCAAGGAGGTTGGTGAACTGGAAGAAGGAGATATCCTCGTAGCACCAACAACTTCACCTTCATGGGCACCTGCGTTTGTCAAAATCCAAGCATGTGTTACAGATGTTGGCGGCGTCATGAGCCATGCTGCCATCGTTTGTCGTGAGTACGGTCTGCCCGCCATCGTGGGGACAGGCAGCGCAACCAAAATTATCAAGTCCGGCCAGATGATTCGAGTCAATGGATCAACTGGCGAGGTGGACTTACTTTAGTAGATCAGGGAAACCAATGACTGCAAAACAACAAGTACTTGTATGTGATATTAAAGATTGCGACAAAGATTCTATAGACTTGGTCGGCGGCAAGTGCGCCTCACTGGGAGAATTGATTAATACAGGTATACGGGTTCCGCCGGGGTTTGCAATCACGACCCAAGGTTTTCGCGACTTTATAGATGGAGCAGGAATCAGAGAGGCTATATTCCAATATCTGAATCAGATTGGTGAACACGATACAGAGCGACAAGAAGCCGCAAGCAAAGAAATCCACAACCTGATTGAATCGGCAGACTTTTCTACTGAACTTGAAGATCAGATTGCTGAATACTACCGAAAGCTTTCTCTGCAGTGCAATGTCCCTGCAGTTCCTGTTGCTATACGTTCCAGTGCCACGGCAGAAGACTTGCCCGGTGCCAGTTTTGCTGGTCAGCAAGACACCTTTTTATGGGTCAGGGGTATCGAAGATGTGCTAGAGCACACAAAAAAGTGCTTTTCTTCCTTATTTACTGCAAGGGCCATCGCTTATCGAATTCGCATGAAATTTGAACACTCCGCTGTAGCAATCAGTGTGGGCGTACAAAAAATGGTTAACTCCTATGCCGCAGGAGTCATGTTCACTCTCAACCCCACATCCGGTGACCGTTCCATGATATTAATCAATTCTAGTTTTGGATTTGGTGAGGCGGTGGTTTCCGGTGAAGTGACGCCCGATGTTTTTATGGTCAATAAAGTTTCCCTGGATATGGTGGAGCGAACCGTTACCACCAAAGAAGTCGCCTACATGGTGGACCACGAAACACACTCTTCAAAACTGGTGAAGCTTCCTGCCGAGCGACAGAACATTCAATCGATCGTTGATGAACAGATCATGGAACTGGCCCGCATGGGGAAAATTATAGAAAAACACTATGGCTCGCCGATGGATATTGAATGGGCTGTAGATAAGGGCATGACCAGCGTCGGGAATCTTTTCATGCTTCAAGCCAGACCTGAAACCGTTTGGGCAAATAAAAGCAGTGAGCCTGTATCTGGAGGAAAGAAAACAGCAGTGGAACATATTTTATCCTCCATCATGAGCGGTGTAAAAATGAATTAGTGCTTAGTTCGTAAGAACATTCTAAATATTTAACCCAGCTCAATTTAATTCACAGTAAGGATAAATGACAATGATTAATGACCTCAGAGATTACATCATGGCTTTGGATGAGCATGGTGAGCTACACCGCGTGACAGCGGAAGTGGATTGGAACCTTGAAGCATGTCACGTTTCCAAGGTAAACGAGGAGGCCAAAGGCCCTGCATTGCTCTACGAGAATATCAAAGACTACCCAGATATTCCCTTATTCACCAGCGCCTTTACCACAGCCAGGCGTTTGGCAATTGCGCTGGAGCAAGACCCGGATCTTCCCATGTCCCAACTCTCCAAGAAATGGATGGAGCTGACCACTCAGAAGTTGATCAAGCCAGAATATGTCGACAACCCACCCGTGTTGGAAAATATTATCGAGGGTGATGATGTTGATATGTTCAAATTTCCATCACCCATGTTTTATCCCGATGATGGCGGTCGATTTTTTGTAACGGCAGGCTTTCTGGTGACCCAAGACCCAGACTCGGGCTGGACCAATGCCGGCACTTATCGTTCCCAGGTGCTGGGCAAGAATATACTCGGCTCGCAAATCATCAAGGGCAAGCATGGTGACTTCCATATGAAGAAGTACCAGGATCGCGGGGAGCTGATGCCCGCTGCAGCCGTTGTGGGTTGTGATCCTGTTCTGTTCCTTGCGGCTTCAACCCTGGTCAGTGCAGAGATGGATGAATACGATATCGCCGGCTCATTGCGTCAACGCCCTGTTCCAGTTTTCAAGTCAGAGTTGACCGGACTTACCCTGCCGGCCAATGCAGAAATTATTGCCGAGGGCTATATAGACCCCAATGAACTGATGGAGGAAGGGCCGCTTGGTGAGTATACAGGCTATTATTCCGGCAATAAGGGCAAGGATTACCCAAAGCCCATTTTGCGCGTTGAGCGTATCCTCCACCGCAACAAGCCAACCATGTGGTCAACAACGGTCGGTAAGCCGATCAACGATATTCACATGATTCAATCGCTTAACAGGACTGCAACCCTCTGGCACGATCTTGAAACCATGCGCGTACCCGGTATTGAAGGGGTCTATATTCCAGCAGAAGCTTGTGGACGTTTTTGGGCTGTTGTCTCTGTCCGTCAAAGATATCCTGGCCACTCGAATCATGTTGGTAACGCCGTAATCGCAACGACCACGGGACACTATGGCCTGAAAGGGGTGATCGTTGTTGATCATGATATCGCGGTAGATGACTGGGATCGAATCTGGTGGGCGTTATCGACCCGATTTGATCCCAAACGTTGTGCGCAAATTATTGATCGTGGCCGCTCAACACCATTGGATCCTAGTTTACCCATTGATGCACGGGACATAACCAGTCGTATTATTCTCGATGCCTGTACACCATATGAATGGAAAGACAAGCCAAATGAGATATTCATGGATCGGGCCATTCTACAAAAAGTATCAGACCGTTGGAATGAATATGGCTTTGAGGGTGGCAGCCCGATAGACAATATGATTGATCGTCTGGTGAAACCTGAGCCACCAAAAAAAGCAGGGAAATAGTGCCGACGAGCTGAGAGTCCCGCGGTCGAACTCTTCATTTGCCGGGCAACTAGATTTAGGGCCCGATAACAGGCCCCAATGTGTTGCCCGATATTTTTTAACCCTGCAATGAGTACTTTTAATGCTCCGTGCAATATGAATTTTTCAGGTTTAAAGGGAAACATGAGTGGGAAAAAGGGTATTGCAGTAATCTGCAACTTGGATACACGTGGCGAAGACATCATCTTTGTCAAGGATCTTATCGAAAGGCGTGGCCACCGTGCCGTTCTCCTCGATTTTTCTATGGAAGAGCCACCGCCGTTCGCCGGTGATATCACTTGCGAACAGATTGCAGAGCGCGGTGGGCTCAATATTGACATTGTGCGAAATTATTACCGTGTGGATCGGAAACGGGCAACAGAAAATCAGATAAAAGGAGCGGCGCTGTTTGTCGATCAATTACTGAAGGAAGGAAAAATTCACGGTGTATTTGGTGTTGGAGGGGGAACAGCAACTCTGGTCGCAACCAGCATTATGAAGCGTCTGCCTTTCGGTATGCCTAAAGTGATGGCGTCGCCCATGGCAGCCCACCCCCGTTATATCGATAAGTATGTCGGTACCCACGATATCACCATGCATCACACCGTTTTGGATATTGTTAAGATGAACCCGCTATTGAAGGCGCAAATTACGAATGCGGTGGGTGCCATTTGTGGCATGGTTGAAATGACCGGAGGAACGGAGTTCAACTTTGAAAAACCTGTGATCGCAATTACCGGTTTTGGCTTTGGTGAAATGGCGGTTCAAACCGCTGTTGGCATCCTCGAAGATAAAGGATTTATTCCCGTTGTATGTCATGCTCAGGGAAAAGGGGATAAGGCAATGGAAGAAATGATCGCCGACGGCGTTTTCGAAGGCGTCATGGATATCTGTATCGGTGGTGTCATCGAAAACCTGTTTGATGGTAATCGCAACCCTGGACCAGATCGGCTCATGGCAGCGGTCAGGCGTGGCATTCCCACCATACTTGCCCCTTGTGGGCTCGATATGTTGAGTTATGGGGGACGTGCAGATAAATTGGAAGGGACTCTGGCCAGATCACAATATGTCCAGGATGCTTTGCGTATCCAGGTGCGTAGCAATGCAGATGAGTTGCGCCAAGTTGCTGATGTCATCGCTGGGCGTCTCAATCAATCTGCCGGACCTTTCACTTTCATGATCCCGCTCAAAGGCTGGTCATCATTGGATATGGAAGGGAGACAGAATTATGATCCGCAGGCAGATGCTGCGTTTGTCACACGTTTGAAAGAAAAGTTAAATGATCCCAATGCAATAAAGGAGCTGGATCTACACCTCTATACACCGGAGTTTGCCCAGGCTGCTGTGAATGAGTTCATTTCTCTCTATAAGAAAGTTACGGCATAGGAAGCGTTGATGAATGGCGCTACACTTTGTAACACTGACACCTAAAGAGGTAACAGGTAGATGATTGTACGGAATTGGATGAGATCCAACCCAACGACAATAGAGGGCGGTATGCCGCTCGCTGAAGCCTATCGCATATTTTCAGACCAAAGCATTCGTGCCATACCGGTCGTGGAAGATGGTTTATTACGTGGACTGTTAACGCGCGCCCATTGTCTGCGTGCAGCAGAAAATGTTGCCCGCACCCAGGATAATTATGAATTTGACTACTTCACTAACAGGCTGAAAGTGAAGGATATCATGGTGCGCAACCCGGCCACAATTGAGGCGTCAGATACCATGGAATACTGTCTGCGTATAGGGCAGGAGGGTGGGAAAAGTCAATTTCCAGTGCTGGATGACGGGAAGGTAGTCGGAATCATAACAGCTACTGAGGTCTTTAGTATGGCCGCTCATATGATTGGCGCCTGGGACAATTATAGTGGTGTCACATTGCAGGCACTCAGTATCAACCCTGAAGATATTAACCGGATTTCCACCCTCGTATATAAGGGTGGCGCCAAGTTGCAATCAATTTATCCCATGCCGAAGGAAGGGGAAGAGTTCAAACGAATTATTATTCGCTTTCAAACCGATGATCTGGATGCCGTCGTAGAAAAACTCGAAAATGAGGGGTTCAAAATATTGGAAAAAAACTTTCAGGGTAAACCTGTCATGGATTCCAGTGACAACTGTTCCCGCTAACGAAATTTACGTTCGAACACAAGAAACAAATCTTGTAGTCGAAGCCCGAGCCGTGTGGATTGGTGCTGATATTCTGGTCTATATCTGGGGGGGTGAGGAGCCACATATTGGGTCGGTTGCCGCTGCCCAGCCAAGGCCCAGCCTGAAAGACAATAACAAAAGAAGTGCAACGTGCTCGGTATTGACTTACCTGGGGCACAAAGAAGATGAAATAGTGAAACCGGTAGCAGAGCAGTTATCGGCACTTCTGAATACTCATGTTGTTGTCACAGCTGGCATTCACTGGGACAGTCTTAAACAAAATGAAATCAGAATCATCGGGGCCAGAATTGAAGAAGTTATCCGTCAGTTGACAGACAAATTGAAAAGGCAGGAGCACATATCATGAGCTTACCCCTTGTAGTAGGTATTACCGGGGCCTCAGGTGTTATTTATGGCGTGGAACTTCTCAAGGCGTTGCGAGATACCGATGTTGAAACCCACTTGATATTGAGCGAATCAGCAGGTCGTAATCTGGCAATTGAGACAAACTACTCCATCAAGGAAGTACGTGCGCTGGCAGATACTGTGTACAGTAATAAAGATGTTGGTGCTGCAGTGGCCAGTGGTTCATTTCTTACGCGTGGTATGGTTGTCGCGCCTTGTACGATTAAAACCCTGTCGGGCATTGCCTACTCTTATTCCGATAACCTGGTCACCCGGGCAGCAGATGTTACGCTGAAGGAAAAGCGGGCGCTGGTGATGATGGTTCGTGAAACGCCGTTGCACAAGGGGCATCTGGGCATGATGGTCCGCTGCGCTGACCTGGGGGCAACAATACTGCCACCCATGCCATCTTTTTATCATGGCCCACAGAGTATTCAAGACATCATTAATCAAAGTATCGGCAAGGTGCTGGATCAAATGGGCATCGAACATAACCTGTTCCAGCGTTGGGGCTCTACACCAGAGGAAGCTGTCTAAGCACCATCTCCCACTCCCGCTGATCGGAACCCAAAGTCATTTTCATGCCTATACCCATTACGGTTTTACATTATTGTTTCAGGCTCATTTCACACTGAACAAAACTGTTAATTGACATCAATCGCTAATCAATATATTGTAAGTATACCTAACAATATATCAGTGAACATACCATTTGGCTATGGCTATTTAGGATATTAAAAAAAAGAAGAATTTAATGTTAGATAACCCATGGAGAGCACTGGAATATGACACGCACCACTATACTAGGAGTTAGCTTGTGTGGCGTAATATCCCCCTCCTGATTGCCATGCTGCTGGTTGTGATGCTGGCGGCCTGTGAATCACGTCTGGCGCTGGAACATGTCGTAGAACAACAGAAAATGGCATTACAAAGAACCGATTTATTCCAGGCGGTGACAGCCAACGAAGAAGTCCTTGTTACAGTCGGTAGCTACGGCGTGATTGTCATTTCAAATGATGGTGGCAAAAGTTGGCGACGGCAAAAGCTGGTATCACAACCTTCACTGATCGATATTACACATTGCCCGGATGGCAGCCTTGTTGCGCTGGCCATGGAGGGGCAGGTCTGGGTGTCGCAGGATAACGGCGCCAACTGGGAAGGGCACGACATGGAGACGGCTGAAGTGCCGCAGGCACTTATCTGCGACCCATCGGGTCGTTTATGGGTGGTTGCCAGCTTCAGTACTATACTGAACAGCCCGGACCTGGGTCTGAATTGGGAAACGCAATCATTCGATGAGGATATGATCCTCAGTCATGTTCAGTTCTTTAATTCATCAGACGGCCTGCTGACGGGCGAATTTGGTACGCTGGCGCTAACCACGGATGGTGGGCAGTCGTGGCAAAGGTCTGTGCCAATTCCCGCTGAATTTAATCCCATGGCTTCCCTGTTCCTGGACATGGAGCACGGTTGGGTGGCTGGTCTGAATGGCACGGTTTTCCACACCTCGGACGGTGGCAATACATGGGTAAAGCAAGTATCAGATACCTCGGCACCACTCTACAGTCTGGTTCAGGCTGATGGGGAAATATACGCCGCAGGTGATTTCGGTACTCTGTTGGAATACATCAAGCCAAACGACACAAAAGATGGAAATAGCAGCAACGGTCATTGGATACTGAGCCCAATTGATGTTGGCACCCGTTCCTTCATCAGGGCTGTACAGGTTTTGCCAAACGATGCTCTGCTGGTGGGTGGTGGTGGTGGAATGCTTAAAGTTGTCGGACGCAGTTCAGATCATGAAGATTAAGCCAGGAAGAGTGTGATGGTTAATTTCATCAAAGATCTGGTAAAAATAGATAAGTGGATTTTTGCCCGGCCAAAAACCATCTTGTTCCTGGTGTTCCTGACCACAGTATTTTTTGCCTTCCAACTCCCAATGGTCCACATGGCTTCCGATTTTGCCGATTTACTGCCCCAGGAACACCCTTATATTCAGCTACATAACGAGATTCGCAATACTTTTGGTGGGGCCAATACCGTAATTGTCGCAGTTGAAGTTGAAGAGGGTACGATTTTTACTAACGAGACGCTGCAGCGGATTAATCGCATCACCAAGGCTGTCGACTTGCTCAATGGCGTCAACCACAATCTGGTCAGCAGTCTCACCCACCGAAATACCCGGAAAGTATGGTTGAACGAGTACGGCACCATCAGGTCAGCCCCCCATTTCGATCCACTCAAGGAGAAGTACAACAACGAAGAACTGGCCACAATGATGGAGGATGTCATTTCCAACCCACGTGTGTATGGTCTGATGGTTTCACCCGACCTTAAATCGGCTCTGATACGCGGCACCCTCATTGAGGGTGAGTTGGACTACGAAACCGTTTTCAATCAGTTGCAGGAACTGCGCGTTGCAGAATCCGTCTCAGGGACACGGGTTTATGCCACGGGACAACCGGTTCTGGTCGGTTGGGTTACGTCCTATGTTGGTGAGATCGTACAAATTTTCTTGCTGACCCTGCTGGTCATGTTGGTTTTACTGGTAGCCTATTTCCGCAAATTGTACGGTGTTCTATTGCCGATGATGGGTATCGTGGTCACCAGCATCTGGGGGCTGGGCATCCTGGCACTGCTGGGTTACAACCTGGATCCGCTGATGATGGTCGTCCCGTTCCTGATCTCGGCGCGCGCAATGTCACATGGCATTCAGTTGGTTGAACGTTACTACTTAGAACTGAACCGGCTGCGTGACAAACATATGGCAGCACGGGTGACTTTTGAATGTCTGTTCAGACCGGGATCACTGGGCGTCATCTCAGATGCGATTGGCCTGTTGTTGATTTCGCTGGGATCGGTTCCGATCAACGACAAACTGGCCATTTACGCCTCACTGTGGGCCGGAAGTGTGATCATCACGGTGTTGATTTCGGTGCCTTTGGCGCTTGAAGTGCTGCCCACACCGAAAAACCTGAAGATCCGCCATGGTGTCACGCACAAAATAATGCAGTCAACGTGCAAGATCGCCAGCACGCGCAAAGGTGCGGTATATACATTGGGCATGGTTGCTGTACTGTTTGTTATTGGCGGTTTTATGAGTTCAAAAGTACAGATTGGTGAGGCCGAACCTGGTTCGCCATTGCTCTATCCAGAGCATGACTATAACGTGTCTTCCAAGGCTATCAACGCCGCTTTCCCCGGTTCAGAAGAGTTGTTCATCATTGCCAGCACTGAAGAAAAGGGAGGTCTTAAAAAGCCTGAAGTGATCCGTGCGTTGGCTGATTTCCAGAATTACATGCAAATGGACCCGGAACTGGGTGGTGCAAAGGGCCTTCCTAACCTGGTTATGTCAGTCAATCGTATCATCCATGGCTACGATCCACGCTGGCTGACCTTCCCCAGGGACGAAACAGAATCCGGTGGCCTGATGTTCATGTACATGATGTCCAGCCCGATTCCGGGAGCGCTGCTGGAATTTGTCGATACCGATGAAAAAAATGCCAACATGGTCTTCTATTACAAGGATCATAAAGGCGAAACAATCCGGCGTGCGATCCACATGGTCAAAGCGTGGGCACAATCTGCCGAAGCCCAGATTGACGGTTTCAGCATTCGCCTGGCCGGCGGTGGCATCGGCGTGACAGCTGCAATCAACGAAGCAGCCTACAGCACAAATATCATTGTAATTCCACTGGTATTCCTGCTTATTCTATTATTTGTAACGATGTTCTACCTGTCATTACATGCCGGCTGGCTGATGTTGTTGGCGATGTCGTTCGCAACTACGCTAACTTACGCATACATGGGTTGGACCGGGATCGGTATCAATGTCAACACCGTACCTATTATTGCTGTGGGGATCGGTGTAGGCATCGATTATTCCATCTACATCATGGACCGGATTCGAGCTGCGGTACGTAATAACGGCAGTATCGAGCAGGCTATTGAACGCGCGATCAGCACCACCGGCGTGGCAATTGCATTTACTGCCACGACGCTGATTGCCGGTGTGGTCATGTGGGTATTTATTTCATCGTTGAGGTTTCAGGCAGACGCGGCCCTGTTGTTGATCGTCATGCTTGTACTCAACGCCCTGGCAGCCATTTTTCTGGTACCGGCATGGATCATGGTTTTCAAACCCAAATTCATCATGGGTGGATTAGAGGAAGTTAGTGTGGGGCCTGTTGAGGCGTCCTGAAGAGACGTTATTCAAAGGCGCAAGTTGGAGCTGTGCTGAATCCGTAATGTTTTGAATATCAGTTGGGGTAGCTAAGGTTCTGAATTAAACGAGGAAAATAGAATGTCAAATGAACACACCGATTCGAGGACAGTGGCCCGTTATCTGGCGCTTATAATCTTGGCAGCAATGCTGGCACCGTTGTCGACGACCGTGATCGCCGGAGATGTCGAATTCGCTGGATTCCTGGAGAATGCAACCTTTGTCCGCGAGGATGTGGGTCTGTCCAAAATGCGCAATACCATTCAGTTGGAATTGGAAAAAGCATTTGACAAAACGGGTCCTTTTTCATCGGTCTTCATCAGCGGCACCGCACGTGGTACCTATGATGCGGTATACGACCTGAATGACCAGGACTACGGTAAAAATGCGGGCTCATCCATTTTGCTGCAACAGGTAGGATTACCCCCAGGTGCGTTGTTTCCTGGTGCACCAGGTTTTCCGTCAGCGCTTGTTCCTCATGGTGGCGGCCTGGTGCTACCCGGAGGGGATTTTGATAATACGCTGAACCCAAATGCTGGTTTTCTGGTTCTGGGTAACCATCTCCACCCAACCAATGGTGGCGTTGCCTTTGGCGTGCCACAGCGCCCCTGTGATTATGATCCACGCGGTTGCATCGACAACTATCTGGACTTTTCCCTCAATGACTTGCGCTACTCAGAATTTAATGACCGCCTTGACTTTATTCGGGAATTGTACATTGACGCAACACTACCTCTGAAGAATGGTGGTGACTGGAGCTTCCGCTTCGGACGTCAACAGGTAGTATGGGGCAGAACCGACCTGTTCCGCGTACTCGATGTGATTAATCCGGTTGATTTCTCCCGCAACAATATCTACGACGAACTCGAAGACATCCGTATTCCAATGGGTATATTCACAGCTGAATGGCGTGGAGGGCAAACCGAGACTTTCGATGACCTTAACCTGCAATTTTTGTGGAAGTGGGAAAAATTCCGGCCCAGCAACCTGGGGCAGGGTGGCACACCTAATGTTATCCTTGATGCCGGTTCGTTTTTCCGGGGCATGAACAACTGCTGGGAAAATGGCTGTACAGTAGCCAACTTTGCCGGTGGTGGCGTGGCAACAGACTTCCCAAGTCACGTGATCGGCATTCGTCGGGCCAACTTGCCAGGTGGCTGGTTCAATGACGGCGAGTTTGGCATCAAACTTGAAGGCGTTTATAAAGGTGTCGGCTTCTCACTGAACGCCTTAAGTTTCTATCAGCAGCTACCCGTGTTACGTGGCGGTATTCCTGCTGACAATATATTTACACCCGGGGTGGAAGCTCAAGCCTGGGATTATCTGATTGCATTTGATATAGATTTCCCAAGGGTGACTCTAATCGGCGGATCAGCTGATATCTATGTCGATCCAATCAAGTCCGTGTTTCGCATGGAAATAGCGCACACCTCGGGTGAGGAGTTTGCCAATACATTGCAACCACGCTTGTTCTCCGAATCAGACGTCATCCGTTGGGTGATCGGTTGGGATCGCCCCACCTTTATTCCGTTCCTGAACAAAACTCGGGCCGCTTTGCTGTCTGCACAGCTTTTCGGCCAGCATTTACTGGATCATGAGCTCGAACAGGGACCATTGGGTCCAATCGGTATGCCTGACTGGAAAAATAATATTCTGGCTACCTTTCTGTTGAAGGTCTGGTACATGAATGACCGCCTGAGCCCGCAGTTATTATCAGCCTATGACACCAAAGCACATGCAGGGGTTGTATCCCCATCAGTAGACTGGCTAATAAATGATAAGTGGCGTCTGACCGTGGCATTTAACGTAAAATTCGGAGACAGTGCACGGAAATTTAGTGACTGTCGTACCTGCAACCCCTTCCCGCCGTTCACCTCGACCCCTTTACATCCTGACCCGTTCCAGGCGGGAGATGTAGGCCTGGGTGGGTTTGAACCGTTGGGACGTTTCCGTTCAGGACCGATTGGCATGGCCCAGCAAGAAAATGAATTCCAGTTGACGATCCGTTACCGGTTCTGATCTGATCTGATCTGAATATTTGGAGGTTATAACATGACTTTATTGACCAAAAACATAATTTCTGCATTGCTGGTGATGTTGTTCTCGACAGCAATGGCGGCTGATCCCGCAGTGGTAGAAAAATCTTTCTTCCCTTATAAGGACGGTACACCTGCCGTTGAAGGGCTGTCGCCAGGAACCGTGATCAATGCCGGCAATGTCGATCAGTTCCAATCAGCCGTTGACCCGGTCTTATTCCAGCAGATCAAGGACGGCTGGGTTGAAATTACCATGGGTGAGACCACAGATTTTGCCTTACACCCAAACTACATCTCTGCGACAGAATCGGGGGATGCCTCGCTGGGTGCGACAGTTGGGGAGATTCAAAACTACACTGCCGGTCGGCCATTCCCGCAAGAGCCGGATATCAACGATCCGCGCGCTGGTGAAAAACTGGCCTGGAATTACCAGTATGGCTATAACTGGGGTGATAATGCGGCCATTTATCCATTCTATTGGCGTTACCGTGACTTGGGAACAGGTAAAATCGAACGCCAGATCAAGTTCAATTTTCACTTCCTTAACTGGAAACACAGAGTTAACCAGGATCCCGTACCTGAGTTCGAGAAGAACCCGTCCGGCCTGTTTCGTTCAATCTATGTACAGGTATTGGCACCGTTCGATGTGAAGAACACGCAATTGCTGATCCACCGGTATGCGGATGACCTTAAGCGTGATGATGCCTGGCTGTATCTGGGTTTCCAACGCCGCGTGCGCCGTCTGGCCTCCGGACAGGTTACCGATGCTTTCCTTGGCAGTGACATCATGGTCGAAGATTTCGAGGGCTATAACGGACGAATTTCAGACATGAAATGGACTTATAAAGGGAGCCGGAACATCATCCTGCCTTTCTACTACCATAATGACCAGGCTCTGACTTCGGAATACGAAGATGAAGACGGCTATGAGTTCATCGACTTCCATGGAAAGGGCGGCTGCTACCCAAATGTCACCTGGCAGGTGCGCAAGGTCTTTGTACTGGAATCAGAGGCGGTTGATCCCAACCACCCGATCAGCAAACGCGTTCATTACGTGGATGCCCAGACTTTTACATTGCCGCGCACTATTATGTATGACCGCAAGGGTAATCCGTGGAAATCCTGGACCATCTGTCAGGCGAACCCAGATCATCACCTGGCCAAGAATGCTGGCAGCGGCGTATCCATCGATGATTGTTTCAGCATGATCGACCTGCAAGCCAAACACTGTACCACCGGTCAGTTCAAGGGGCAGGTGGATCCAGAATTAAACCCCACCAGCCTGTTCACGGTTCAGAATTTGCGCTCCAAGGGCCGGTAAAACAGGATTTATATCCTTATGTGTATTGGGGGCGGTTGCGCCCCCTTTTTGATTTTTGAACACAGAGTATAAATGAACAACCGCTAAATCCAATACCATCTGCCCCGGTGTGGCAGGCGCCACGGAACCACATCCAAGATTTTTCCCGGTTGAAACAGGCCATACCGGTACGCGATATTTGTTACAAATTCCCATGATGCGCTGCACTTCGTCAACCGAGGCAGGTACTAACGCGCCCGAAGCGTGGTGGGCTTCATCGTCTACAGCAAGCATGATTTTGGAGTAGGATGTCATACCCTCTGGATTCACAATCACAGAGTCATCACCCAGTAAAGCACGAAATTCAAAAATCGCGCGGCCGAAGTCTTCCCTGCTTACACCTTTCGGCAAACATGCCCGAGGGGGCTTATAAAAGACTCTCTACGTGCGCCCGTCCGGCACTGGCCAGCGCCTCGAGGTCA
>CAZNFE010000027.1:0-14641 GCA_964571945.1 uncultured Pseudomonadales bacterium | reverse complement strand
TTTCTGCCAGAGATGCAATGGACCGTGCTGCTGACCGAACTGCTGGAACGATTTCCTAAAATTTCCGCTACCGGTGAAGTCGCCAGGATGCGCACCAACTTTCTGAACAGCATCAAACGCATGCCGGTAACCCTGAACTGACAAAAAACAGCCTGACAAATGACCTGATTAAAAATCCGGCCGTTTATCAAACCAGGGTTGTGCGGTTTCCAGCTGATTTGCCAGTTGCAGCAGCAAACTCTCGTTTCCGTATGCAGCTGCAAATTGTACGCCCACTGGCAGGTTGTCTTCGGTCCAGTGAAGCGGCAGTGAGATTGCCGGTTGACCCGTTGCATTATACAGGTTGGTAAATCCCCAGAATTTCACGAAACGATCATGATAAGTATCAATATCATCTGACTTGGTGTCCAGCCATCCAAGCGGTACCGGTGGCTGCACCAGGGTGGGACTAAGAATCAGGTCATAATCATCCATAAAAGCAGCTACTTTTCGCGTGGTCTGGTGCAGGAACAGGATTGCCGCTGCATAGGTTTCTGCCGATGTTTCGCGTCCCCTCTTGGCGGTACTTAATGTGATCGGCTCAACATCTTCGACACTGAGTTCTTTGCCCAGTGCAGCGGCTCTTGAATACACCAGATTGGCGACATTGGCAGCCACCGGTACGGGTGTGGCACTGCGAAATCTTCTTCGGTCGATATCCGGGAATGCCGTCTCAACTCGATGACCGAGATGCTCACACAGTGCGATGGTGTTCTCCACCGCCTGTTTACAGGCGGGATTCAATTCGGCACCCGTCATGGGTTCAAGATCAACGGCTATTTTCAACTGTCCGGGGTCGTTTTTGCACTGGTCCAGGTACTTTCCATCAAACCAGGGCGCATGGTACGGATCGCCCGGTGCCGGTCCATGGGTTGCATCCAGAAACGCGGCACTGTCACGAACAGTTCGAGACACGACATGTCCAACCGACATACCTCCCCACCCTTCCCCGACGTCTGGTCCCAGAGGCGTTCGGCCACGACTCGGTTTCAGGCCGACCAGACCGCAACAGGATGCAGGAATCCGAATGGAACCACCGCCATCGGTGGCATGCGCCACAGGTAAAATCCCCGCCGCGACTGCGGCTGCGGCACCACCGCTTGACCCGCCGGTGGTACGGTCTGTATTCCAGGGATTGTGGCATGGGCCGAGATGTCTTGATTCGGTACTGGCATCCAATCCGATTTCCGGCGTATTGGTTTTTCCGAACAGCACCAACCCGGCTTTTCGGTACCGTGTAACGATTTCGGCATCATGATCCGGAACCACATCAGCGAACAAACGGCTGCCCGATGAACAGGGAACCCCTTTTACGTAATTTAGATCCTTGACTAAAAACGGCACTCCGGCAAGCGGTCCGGCATCCGGACCCAGTTCTTTTGCAACCTCCCTGGCCTGCGCATCGAAACGCGTGACAATGGCATTAAGTTTCGGATTGCGCGCATCCGCTCTGTCGATGGCCTCTTCCAGCAACTCCAGGGCACTCACCTCACCACGGGCAACCAGATCAGCCAGACCCACGGCATCGTATTGTTCATAGTCGTTCATTGCCACTATTTTTCTCCTATCACGCCAGACGACACAGCCATACCGGCAAAAACCCCAATCGTTCCACTCCGGTTCAGATCCTCCCACAACCTTTGCATTTTAGCCACTATTGATCACCGAATAACTGGCTGGCACTCGCTGAAAGCTGGTAGTTGCAGCGCCACTCCTATAAAATTACTCTCCTGAACTGAGTGAAGCCAGCCCTGATCAGCCTGGACTCTTCAGTTATGAAAACAATCTTCCGATAGCATGATTCCAATTCCCATTCTTGTTATTGTGAGGTAAGTGAAAGTGATGCTCTGGTTAGTTTCCACCTACTCGAGATCCCGCATTTTTTTGGTTCGCCCTGGGCTTAATGCGTGGAGTAAAGACATTAATCAGCACATTCATCTGTTCAGAACACAGTGAATAAGGTAGCGATTGTATTATATAGAAGGACACACGCATGGGCCTTGCCAAAAACGCCAAAACGACATCTGCCACAAATAATGACGAGACAGCCGTAACTTCACCACCGTTTCCGGGGAATCGTGTCATGACGGACGGTAACCATATCGTCAGCCGTGTGGCGTATAAGACCAATGGTGGTATTTCCATTTACACCATCACGCCCTCCTCGCCTTTCGGTGAAGAGAGTGCAAAACGCGCCGCAGACGGCGTGAAGAATATGTACGGCGTGATTCCCCAGGTATTCATGGCTTGTGACGAGGCTGCCGCTGCTTCATTCATACAGGGCATGGCAGCGAAAGGCATAGGCTCCGCTACCGCTTCCTCATCACAGGGAATCCTGCTGATGATTCCCGAGATGTACAACTCAGCCGGGCAATTGTTGCCTATCACCTATTACATCGGTGCGCGTGATCTATCCCGTCATTCCTTAACGATTTTCGGCGGCCACAGTGATGTCTATGCTGTTCGGGATACGGGTATCGCCATCTTGTTTGCAGCCGATGCACAGGAACTGCAAGATATTGGCGCGATCGCCGAGCGAATGAAATGGGAAACCAGCCTGCCGGTCGCCGTGGTGTACGACGGTTTTCACACCACTCACCGACAAACCCAGGCCCTGGAACTGGAAGATGAGTTCTTCCTCCGATTCATGCCCCATGAAAAGATAATTGCGCACAAAGAGCGGGCGCTGGATCCGACTCACCCGGCGATCTGGGGCACTAATGAAAACCCGGATGGGTATATGCAGGCAGGCCTGGCTCAGAAACCCCATGCGCTGGCAGTCAACCAGCTGCTGCCGGAAATCATGGCAGAATTTCATCAGCTGACCGGTCGACCCTACACACCTTATGAGTACACAGGACATCCCGAGGCAACGGATGTAATTGTTGCCGCGGGCAGTTCTGCCACAACCATACGATCCACGGTCAAATATCTGCTGCGCGATGATCCGGACAAACGCATCGGGGTCATCAATGTACATGCCTTCCGACCATTTCTGGTGCGAGCATTCATCGAGACATTGCCCGCCGCAATCGAACGTATCGCGGTGTTGGACCGGTCGATGACGCATACAACCCAGGATGAGCCACTCTGCGCAGATGTCCGGGCAGCAGTCGTGAAGGCTGTACAAGGTTTTGATGACCTGCCAACACTCAAGAAACTACCGATTGTAACCGGTGGCATTTATGGTGTCGCGGGCAAGGATTTTCATCCCGGTTCAGTGCTCGAAGTTTTTGCGCACTTGCAGAAGATCGCCGAGACAGGCGATGCATGGACCGGATTCACAGTTGGTGTCATCGACGATCTGATGGGAACATCCCTGCCAGCCATTGAGGCACCTGATATTTTTGAAGGGACTACTGTTAGCCAGGGCCGCATCGTGGCGTATGGCAGTGACGGTACCGTGAGTATGGTAAAGAGCGCCGCTGAAATATGGGCATCCCAGCCAAATCCAGAACAGGAAGGTTCGGGCTTACATGTTGCTTCCACAGCAGACTACGACAGTAAAAAAGCGGGCGGTGTAACCGTTTCGCATTTCAGGGTTTCCACTCAACCACTGGATGAAAGCTTCGGCGTCCGCACACCAAACTATATCGCTGTACACCATCCGGCACTGTTACAAAAACAACATGGCATTCTGACCGGAATCAAGCAAGGCGGTGTACTGGTTGTAAATACCTCGGTATCCGCTGAAGATGCTTTTGCATCACTGACACGGCATCAGCAGGAGATCGTCGTTGAGAAGAACATTGAATTGTGGGTCGTGGACGCATTCCGCATCGCCGATGAATGCGGTCTGGGCAACAAGATCAGCATGATTATGCAGCGTGTGTTGTTCGAGAAATTCGGCTTCATCGGCTCCGATGCGGCGGATAAGGCGATGGAATCCGGCATCCAGAAGGCTTTTGGTAAAAAAGGTGCTGGAATAGTAGAGAGCAATGTAACCGCATTCCATCAGGCCATCACGTCCTTGCAACAGGCGGACGTGCCAAAGAAACTGAAGAAAGAAGAAGCGCGCGACGCGGAGAGCATCGCTCCTGTGTTAACGCCCATTCGACATACCGATCTCTCGGTTCCCCGACCCGACCCCGAAGGCTTCAGAAATCTTATTCAAGGTCCTGGAATGGCTGGACGTGGCGATGAGGTTTCTGTGGGTGCTTACTATGCTTTTGCGCGGGGTGGTGCACGCCCAACTAATACCTGGCAGGGCCTTACCCGCAGCTTTGCAACCAAGCTGCCGATCTTTGAACCATTAAAGTGCAATGAATGCGGTGAATGTGTGTTCATGTGTCCAACCGGCGGCGCATTGAGTCAGGCAATTCTCAGTCCCGGACAACAGGAAGAATTGGCAGAACTGCCACTGGGTAAGGTATTTCGCAACGCAGGAAGTCTCAGCAGGGATGCATCCCACGGGTTTATGAATCTCGAACGGATCCAGCCGGATGAGGCCTATGGAATCGCTGTGGACCCAAATCTCTGTACAGGCTGTGGGGTTTGTGAAGCGATTTGTCCCAAAGATGCTATCAACCTGAGCATCATCGTGCCAGGTATGAGTCAGCGTCTGGAAGATCGGAAGCAAATCCTGGATCGCAGCCGGATCATTGGCAGCGATCTGAACCTGAGTATCGATTTCTCGGCCAATCGTCATACCACGGATGAAATGGAGAGCCTGCCTAACTATATGGGTACCTCTGGTGCCTGCGCCGGTTGTTTCGAACCACTGTATGTATCGAAATTCCTGCAATTGTACCCCCACACGGTCATCTCGAATGCGACCGGATGTTCATCGATCTGGGGTGCACAAGCGTATGAATCTCCCTATGGAACAGACCAGACGGGGTATGGCCCTGCATGGGTGAACCCGTTGTTTGAGAATAATGCCGCGGTAGGTGGTGGGATCTCGCTCGGTATTCGGGCCGAGATTGATCAGGCACTGGTCTCCAGCGAAGTGGTATTAAAAGCCATGGAGGAACGGGCTGAGCTTACGGATAACATCACCTTCTCTGTACTAAAACGACAACTGGCATCACTGGATGAAGAGAGTTTTGGTTCCGGAACCACCCTGGCTGATCGATTCGACCGGGTAGCACAAGTGAAAAGTGTGCAGAATGCCATCAGGGAAGCACTCAGACAGGTGCCAGCCGATGACACAATGCTGCATACTCACCTTAAGCTCTTGCAATCCAATATCAGCAGCCATCTCGACAAAACCACATTGATCGTGGGTGGTGATGGCTGGGCTTTCGATATCGGGCTGCAGATGCTGATCCATGTCCTGCAATCTGATCTAAATATCGTGGTCATGGTGCTCGTTACGGATGTTTACTCGAATACCGGCGGCCAGATGTCAAAAGCAACTCCGCTTGGCATGGACACACCATTCGCCCCTGGTGGAAAAGAGATTATGCGCTATCCATTGGGATTGTCAGTCGCCTACGGTGGTAATTCCTATGTGGCGCAGGTGAATCTGGCCTATCCGAATCATTTGATTACCACGTTCAAGAAAGCCTTTGAGTACAAGGGACCTTCACTGCTGCTGTGTTATGTGCCTTGCATGACCGAGCAAAAGTTCCCCGAAAGTCTGGTACCGGATCAAGCCAGAAAAGCCACAACAACCCGTTACTGGCCTTTATGGAATTTCGATCCAAGGGACAGCAGTTGGGATGTAGCACACAATCCAGACAGCCGTCGTGAACTGGGTAAGTTCGAAGGTGATTTTATCAATGATTTCTGCCGTTACGAAGGCCGATTCCGATCGCAATTTGACGCGGATGGCAACCCATCAAAGTTGTTGGAAGCACAGGTAGATGAAAATATCCGAATATGGAATCTGCTCAGGGCGAATGCCGGTCTTCTGCATGGTTGAGAGATTTCAGTTAGATGTTGAATCACCAGATTCCGGAATCGGGTAACGCCTCGCGATTGCCGGGTAGTGTACACCGCGATATTCTTGATTCAAATACATCTTAATCCCGGACCAGCAACCAGCCGGTCGCGAGCGAATGAGCATGAGAGCAATCTGACCATAGGAACAGTCAACCAGGAGATCCTTTATGAACATAGGGTTGTTTGTCGTTGCTAACGAGAGTTCAATGCCAGTCGTTGATTTGGCACCTGCGGCGGAACAACGAGGCTTTGAATCTCTCTGGTTTCCGGAGCATTCTCATATTCCACTGGATAGCGCTTATCCCGGTGGAATTCCGATTCCCGATGCATACGCCCACACGCTCGATCCTTTCATCTGCCTGGCTACGGCCGCCAGTGTGACCAGTAAGATCCGAGTCGGAACAGGGATCTGCCTGTTAATTGAACGCGATGCGATCTTCACAGCAAAAGAAGTGGCAACCATTGATCTCCTTTCCAACGGCCGATTTGAGTTCGGTGTAGGCGGTGGCTGGAACCAGCGTGAAATGGAACATCACGGTACCGAATATGCATCCCGATTTCTCCGGCTGGAGGACCAGATTGCTGCAATGAAAACGATATGGGCCAATGAGGTAGCCGAATATCACGGCCCTTATGTCAACTTCAAACCGAGTTGGAGTTGGCCGAAACCGATTCAGTCCCCACATCCACCGATACTGTTAGGCGGTGAATCCATACACACATTGAAACGAGTAGTCGCTTTTTGTGATGGCTGGCTGCCCAGGGCACGAGATCCACAAAGCGTTTTATCCGGGATGCAGCAACTCAAACGAATGGCGGATGAAGCGGCACGGGATATTCCAGTCTCCATCTTTGGTGTTGCACCGAATGTCGAATTGATAGCACAGTTCGCATCAGCAGGTGCCAGGCGATGTATTATCATGCTGCCTCCGGACAATGAATCAAAGACTCTCGAGAGGCTGGATACATACGCTGAACTGATTTAGTAATTTCACCAACCGACTAAAAACGTGCCAACATCTCAAGACCTGCTACAAGGAGCAAGTGTGCCCGACTCAAATACATTTTCGTCCGCCGACTCTTTTCCATCAGAATCTATTACCATCCCTGATCGATTTCGCGGACCACCGCAATCGGGAAATGGAGGATATGTCGCAGGTGTTGCTGCCGCTCTTTTAGACAGCGAGATGCCAGTGGAAGTTACCTTGCGTTCACCTATTCCACTGGATGAGCCGTTAGCCGTACGCCGGGAATATGACCCGATGACCATAATGCACGGCGAAACCCTCATTGCCGAGCTAAGAGAGAGCGACTTGGATCTCGATATTCCCCAGCCCCCAGATTGGGAAACTGCATTCGCTGCACGAAAGGAATCACCTTCGTTTCTGAATGGTATCAATAATTTGATTCCCGACGGTACCGGCTTTCACCCCGTGTGCTTCTGTTGCGGGGTCGATCATGACAACGGACTGTATGTTCACGCCGCGCCCGTTCCTGACAGCGAACAGGTTGCAGCCGTCTGGCAAACTCGTCCGGAATGGGCAGACTCCGATGGATTTCTACCCAATTCATTTCTGTGGACAGCGCTGGATTGTCCGGGTCAATTTGCTTTTCTGGCTGCAGATATCATCACCGGCATGCTGGGTAGAATTACCGGGAAGATCACGCAGCGTGCAAAAGCGGGTCAGGACTACCTGGTTACCGGCTGGCGAATTGGCATCGAAGGCAAGAAGCACTTCGCCGGTACCGCTGTTTTTGATCACGACAGTAACCTGCTAGCCGCCGCAAAAAGCGTCTGGATCGGTACCAGGAATTAAGCCATCAATTAATTTTTTGCAGCCAGGAACCTGGCAGGAATCTTGTTATCCGGGTTTAGATGCAGCAAAGGGGTAGCCGAAGACCTGGAAAGAACGAGCCTGCTTTTCACCACCGGCTGCACCAAACGTATCGACCGGCAAGCCAATCATTACGTCAACAAAGCCGCAGTGCTGCATCATCTGTTGCCATTCTGCACACGGCAGACCACCAGCAATTCAGGCTGTCCAGAGATCAATATTCGCGGTTGCTGATGCGGGGACGGGTGCTCCATTGGCTATATCGGCGAACTGCAATCTCCCGCCCGGTTTGAGGACCCGTAAAACTTCTGCAAACACGGCTGGCTTATCCACACACAGATTAAACGCACCATTACTGATGACAACATCAGCCCAGCCATCTTCAACAGGCATTGCTTCAATATACCCTTTGCGAAAACTTACATGAGAGCTCTGCATCTCTCGGGCGGTATGATTTGATTTTTCCAGCATTTCATCGGTCATATCGATACCAACCACTTCACCGCCTGGCCCGACCTGCAAACCGGCGATAAACGAATCAAATCCGGCTCCTGATCCCGCATCCACCACCTTTGTGCCAGGGGTTAAGTTACCCATTGCAAACGGATTCGCTACGCCGGCAAAAGACTCCACTGCAGCATCAGGCAATTCAGTCACCAGGCGCATATCATAACCGAGGCGCTCGGCCAGGGGACGACCGGTATGAAAATGAAAATTACCATGAGGCTCCAACGCCACCTCCCGGTACTTCGACTTTACTTCTGCTCTCAATGCATCAACGTCAACTGTCACTGGGGTGACCATCCTGTCCCTCCTGAAAAGTTATATCTGATAACGATGCATCTGCTGCTTACTGGCTGAACCAGGTAGAAATTGCCGGAAAGATGTAATAAGAAGCCAGATAGAGAATCGATATTCCACCGACGATGGCCACGGCCAGGAAAGTATTTCTTCTAATCATGGCTGGTTCTGCTTCAGCCAGCGCTATCCTTTTTCTGATGTAGGTAAGCGTAACCAGGTCCTGTGGATCAAGAAAATCCTGTTCCACGTTCTTCAGTTCCGCCAGCGACATACCATCGAATTTAGCTTGCAGTTTCTTGATGGGTATCATTTGATGCCTCCAATCAGTAAGTTCTAATGACTTCTGGTAATAAGAGACTTCTATTTCTGCAACAAATCAGGGTTACTCAGCCGTGTTGAATTCAAGCATGTGGACAACTTGCAGCGACCCACCCGCAACCCGGCGTCAAACTAAGTATAGGAGTATAGTAACCGGTTTTCCAGCTCCGGGAGTTTTCGCTTTCAATAACAATCCTCCGGCCTTATCGGAGGTATTTCGATCGGAAGCCCCTCAAAGGGGCTGATGATCGATGAAAGCGAACAGATCGCAGCATAACAAGTGGTTGACGATACCCTTGAATGGACACTGATAATCTCCCCGGCAAAGCCGGAGGTTTTTGCTTTCAATAAGCGGTTTGATGACAAGTTTCCCGTGGAACACTTCGGAGATTCTACTATAATCAATCGTTCCCCATGCCAGTCCAGGGCCTGGAATCTGGGTACATGTGAATTAGCCCCTGGCAACAGGAGTAGTCGTGGATATTATTTGTCTTGATCTGGAAGGTGTACTGGTGCCGGAAATATGGATCAATTTTGCGGAAATCAGCGGAATTGACGAACTTAGAGCCACTACTCGCGACATTCCCGATTACGACCAACTGATGGTGCAGAGGCTGAAACTTCTGGATCAGCACAAGCTGGGATTAGCCGATATCAAGTCAGTGATCGAACAGATGGCACCGATGCAAGGTGCTAAATCTTTTCTTGATAAGCTGCGAGAGCACTTCCAGCTGGTCATTCTCTCAGATACTTTTTATGAGTTCGCACAGCCCCTGATGCGTCAGTTGGGTTGGCCCACTTTACTCTGTCATCGTCTCGTCGTTGACGCCAAGGGGCATGTCACGGGATACCGATTACGCCAAAAAGATCCGAAACGTAAATCGGTACAGGCCTTCAAAGCCCTGAACTATCGAATTTTTGCGGCGGGTGATTCCTACAACGACGTTGGTATGCTTGCTGAGGCGGATTCAGGATTCCTGTTTAGAGCACCGAAAAATGTGATCGATGAGTTTCCCCAATACCCGGTTGCCATGAATTACCAGCAACTGCAACAATTTTTTGACCAGGCCAGCCTGCAAACTTCAACATCGGCTTAGGTCAATTGCGTCATCTTCTGAAGATTTCGACATGGCATTGAGCAGGAGATTAATCTTGTCGAGCGTTTCGTCATATTCTTCCAGGCAGTCGGAATCAGCCACAATACCACCCCCTCCCCAGCAGTGGACTTTATCGTTATCGCACACCAGGGTTCTGATCGCGATATTCATGTCCATGGAGCCGTCGAGACCCAGATAACCGATACTGCCACAGTATGCTGACCGTCGATGAGGCTCCAGTTCATCAATGATCTGCATGGCTCTTATCTTGGGAGCACCCGTGATCGATCCCCCGGGGAAACAACCCCGTAACAGGTCCAGTGCTGATGTGTCTGCCGACAGACATCCGGTCACATCACTGACCAGATGGTGTACGTTCTTAAAGCTCTCCAGTCTGAATAATGCGGGCGTTCTGATGGATCCGGGTATACAGCTCTTGCCCAGGTCGTTCCGGATCAGATCCACGATCATCAGGTTTTCTGCCCGGTCTTTACCGCTGCGTTGCAACTCCCTCGCCAAGCTTGCATCAGTGCCTGCATCCGCTGCTCTGGGGCGGGTACCTTTAATTGGTTGCGCCAGTACCTGTTGATTCTTGATGGACAGAAGTCTTTCCGGTGAAAAGCTGAGTACAGACCAGGCATCACCGGCAAGATAGGCAGAGAAGGGAGCCTGGATTTCACTGCTGATTCTTTCGTACAGATGCCAGCTATTGCCGCTGAAACTAGCACTAAAACGCTGGGCAAGGTTTACCTGATAGCAATCCCCCTGTGTGATGTATTGCTTGATGCGAAGAAATGCATCCCGGTAGCTGCGACGCCCAAAATTACTACGCAGCGCTGAGCGGAGTTTGAATGAGTTGATTGGTATTTTATCGCTCGACTCAAGAGCATCAGTAATCAGGTTTGCCAGATCTACGGGATAATCCGGGGACATAAACAAAGTGCTGGTTTTCCGGATATGATCAGTCTCCAATGACCACAAATAAATCCCCACAGCCATATCAGGAAGACCAATATCTGCGCTGGGAGTACCTGGAAGTGTTTCGATTCGCCGACCCAGATCATAGCCGAAAAAACCGAGTGCACCACCTCCGAATACTGGCTTGCACTGGCCGACGGGGTAGGTGACTTCGAGGTATTGTTCCAGGACTTCTTGCAGGATGGCAAACGGGTCGGCAGTTGATTCATAGCATTCGACCGGATTTGTCACTCTCGTGCTCTCTCCGTGGGTGACTATGCTCGCCACAGGAGCCGCACTGATGATATCGGTACCCTGTAAGTCAGCGCTCTGGAGGAACACGGGCGCTGGCAGCTGGCTGATCTTTGCGAACCAGTACCCACTATCCTTGCGATAGGGAAGTTCTGTTGTGTTTATCTTATGCTTCGTCATTTGTCCATTTGATCGAATAAATATTTAATCTAAAATATAGATATCCACCATATAATATTGAATTATAAGGGTATTTAATCTAACTCTCTGAGATTCTGAACTGATCACCCGCCGATTATCGAAAGCGAAAACCCCCGGCTCTGTAAGGGATCGTCAGAGTCTATTCAAGGCCATTGCCTGCCATATGCTATGTTGTGTGGTCTATTCGCTTTCATCGATCATCAGCCCCTTTGAGGGGCTTCTGATCGAAATACCTCCGGCTTTGCCGGAGGATTGTTATTGCGATCCTAAAGCAACTTCTGGTAAGGGTAAACTGCGTTACTGTGCCGTAGCTGCCAGTACTGACTGTGGAAGGTCAGCACTTTTCTGATATATCGTCGGGTTTCCGGGTAGGGAGGTACACCAGCATATTTGGCCACCGCTGTCTCGCCGGCATTGTAGGCGGCAAGTACCAGCGCCAGATCACCCTTGTATCGTGTCAGAAGACGGCTCAAATGCTTCACCCCGGCATTGATGTTTTCTTCGGGGCTGAGGCTGTCAAACACGTGGTAGAAGTTCGCTGTTGCATCGGATAACTGCATCAACCCGGTAGCCCCTTTTTTCGACATAGCCAGGGGATTGAAGCCGGATTCAGTCCGGATAACGGCTTCTACCAGCGACGGATCAATACCATAACGATTACTTGCCTCATTGATGGTTTGCTGGAAACGAGCCTTACCTGTAGCTGTCGTCGTTCGATTGGCTAACAGGTAACCGACGTTCTTTAGCGTTTTCTTTTCAGTGATCAGTTGGTAATCCGCCTGTGTGACAGGATGGTCGCTGATCATCTTTTGACCATCTGCATCCATGTAAATAAATACATCAGCAGCCACCGATATTGGTAGCCAGCAGAGTAACAGGAGACAGATAGAGTTATTTTTCATTAGTCCGGACTTGCTATAATGCAGTCGAAGTCTAACCGATCAATCAAATTCTGTCTTGTTACAAACCAGGATTATTCAGGAAGCCGATATGGAATACGTGTTGCCCGACCTGTGTGATGCTTTTCCGGACTTAATCAGCGTGGTAGAGCCTGTATTCAGTAATTTTGGCGGTAAAGTCTCGTTCGGCGGTGCAATAGTAACCGTAAAGTGCCATGAGGATAATTCACTGGTAGCTGAGCAGGTATCCAATGTGGGTGCTGGAAAGGTATTGGTGGTGGATGCTGGTGGGTCGCTCCGATGCGGCATGTTGGGAGATAACCTGGCTTTGCAGGCAGCTAATAATCACTGGGAAGGTATTATCGTTTATGGCTGCATACGGGATGTGGATATTATTGCAGAGATTGATCTCGGGGTTCAGGCCCTGGCTACACACCCGATGAAGAGCATGAAGAACAATGTCGGTGAATCGAATCTTCCAGTGACATTTTGCGGTGTGACTTTCCGGCCGGGACAGTACGTTTACGCTGATAATAATGGCATTATCGTCGCCCATGAGATGCTGGTGATGCCCTGACTAGCGTTCCCTTCCGGTGCCGCGAAGATTCACTACCTGCTCCGCTGTGTAGCCTCTCTTTACATATTCCAAAATTTCACCATTTAGGATAGTTCAGGGAGGGTCAGAACCCAGATTTTTGGGGGACTATATTTTGAGTTGTCGGAGATTAGGGTCGTAGAGTGCTGCCTCCCATGCCCTGGCAAATTCTCTTCCCAGTCGATTTACCTCGGTCGTATCACGGTAATTGGTATATCCTTCATAGACATCATAATCCAGCCGATATACGACGCCTGATCCATCTGCCAACAAGTACTCGTGGTCCATCTGACGATAATCTTCATGCACGATGCGAATATTAATGCTACTGGACAAACGTCTGGCTAGTTCCAGTATGGCATGTCCATGCTTCACGATCCGGTGCGAATCATACATCAGAATCTGCACCTTCGTGTGCCTGTTTCTCCGTGCCAAACGGGAAACTGCTTCGCGGAATTCCAGGTTATCGTAGAGACTATGGTCCAGCATGGGTGACCAGATCTTCAATGATTTACGTGCCTGATCTGCCAGGTCACAAGAAACGTCACGGAATTCGCCTTCAGATTGCAGCAATAAAGAACTGCTGGTCTTACCGAGTACATAGCGGGGTTCAGCACCATCTCCCTGATACGCATTTCCCTGCAGTGACATGAGAAAATCACTATCCGATACTGCATGCACATCTTCCGGTTCCAGCTCAAGGTACATCTCGATGTGGGGTATACCTGCTTCGATGAATTCCTCACCTCGTTTGCTGAAACCGGCGCGTTCATAGAATGCTTGTGCATAGGACTGGGCGTGCAACACCACTTCCTCGAATCCCAGATAACGGGCTTTCTGCACTGCCAATTCAAGGATGGTTGCACCAATTCCCCGCCGACGATAATCATCCAGTACCGCCATTCGGCCTATTGTTCCATCCGGAAGTAATCTTCCGGTGGCGATTGCCAACCCGTCCAGGTCTCGTGCAATCCAGTGCCAGGCGGTTGCATCCCGGCCATCCTGCTCGATGTCCTCCGGTACTTTTTGACCTTTGATGAATACCTCTCGTCGAATTCGAATCAGGTCAGCGGCATCGTTTTCCCAATACGCTTCTCTTGCATCGAATCGCTTGATTGATAGTCCTGTTTTCGTAGGTTCAGCCAGCTTCTTTTCTGGTCGAATATGCACTGAAGCAGACTGCCAGGCAGGAAGTTGTAATGTCATTTTTACATGGGGTATGCCAACTTCCAGAAATTGCGCGCCGGTCTCCCGGAAACCTGATTTGCGGTAAAATTGGACTGCGCGGGCCTGTGCATGAACGAATACTTCAGCCATACCCAGGCGCCTGGCTTTGGCGATTGCTTCCGCCAGAATTACCGCACCAACGCCCAGCCCACGACTTTTTTTTACTACCGCCATGCGACCAATTTGGCCGCTTGGAAGCAGGCGACCAGTGCCGATGGGATGCTGCTTCAGATCGGTTGCCAGCCAGTGCCATGCGGCTGCATCCATGCCATCAAATTCATCCTGTGCAGAGGTACCCTGTTCCAGAATGAATACCTGCCGCCTGGGTATCGACAACAAATCTGCCTGAAATTTCCAGTTCGCTTCAGCGACATCGAATTTTTGGATCTCAAGAGATTTCGGCATTTGGCGACAATTGCAGTATACAAAATGCTAGTGGGAAACGACCATGTTAGCAGCATCATCAGGCGATTCAATATGGCCCTAGGAGCCTGACCGAGAACAGATTGGCCTACTGTGGCGGCTGCACATTGG
>CAZNFE010000026.1:11726-14782 GCA_964571945.1 uncultured Pseudomonadales bacterium | reverse complement strand
AAAATTGCCGTGATGGGACCAAAACAGATGGCTGGTGTCATGGGTATCGTGCAGCGAAATGCTGCGGCCAGGCGAGGAATTGAATTTGATGAAGAAGCCGATGCCAAGAGAGCTGCTGCTGTCGAAGCTTCTGCTGAAGAAGGGTCTCTGGGATTGTATGCGACTTCTCGTGTCTCCGATGATGGGATGATCGATCCTCGTGATACAAGAACTATCATTGCCATTACACTTTCCGTCTGCCATAACAAGGCAGTAGAAGGTGCCAAGGGCTATGGCGTCTGGCGGATGTAAAACATGGCTAAATTTATTTCACGTATATTGATTGCAAACCGCGGCGAAATTGCTCGCCGTATTATTCGAACAACGCATGCTATGGGGATTGAGAGTGTTGCTATCTATGCCGATGGTGATGCCGGGGAACCGTTTGTCAGGGAAGCGGATCAGGCGATCGCTCTGGGTGGGAGCAGTTCAAAGGAAACCTACCTCGATCAGGGGAAAGTGCTCGATGCAGCCCGGCTGACGGGTGCAGATGCTATCCATCCGGGATATGGCTTTTTAGCTGAAAACGGGGAATTTGCCCAGGCGGTTATGGAAGCCGGACTGATCTGGATCGGGCCCTCGCCGGATGCGATTGCACAGATGGGTGACAAGTTATCATCCAAACGACTGATCCTGGAAGCGGATGTACCCACCTTGCCTGCTGCTGAGCTGGATGTGGGCGCGGATGCTGCCGGAATCGCCGTTGAAATTGGCTATCCCTTGTTGGTAAAAGCTTCTGCAGGCGGTGGTGGCAAAGGCATGCGAGTTGTTGATTCCGAGTCAGAGCTGGATGCGGCTATAGAAGGTGCACGGCGGGAGGCTGCAGCGGCGTTTGGCGACGACACCCTCTTTCTGGAACGTTGGCTTACTGCGTCACGGCATGTTGAGATTCAGGTGCTTGGTGATGAGCATGGCAATGTGGTCCACTGTTTCGAGCGCGAGTGCTCGGTGCAAAGACGCCATCAGAAGATTGTTGAAGAAGCACCATCACCCGCTGTGGATGCGGAACTGAGGATGCGGATGGGTGCCGCTGCTGTCGCTGCGGCTCAGGCGATCGGTTATACGTCGGCTGGAACCGTAGAATTCCTGCTGGATGGCAAGGACTTCTGGTTCCTGGAAATGAATACCAGATTGCAGGTTGAACACCCGGTAACTGAAGCCATTACGGGCCTGGATCTGGTGCGTGAACAGCTGCTGATTGCTCAGGGTGAAAGCCTGGGAGTTTCCCAGCAAGACCTGAGCATTAATGGACACGCCATTGAAGCCAGGCTGTACGCAGAAGATCCATTGAATGACTTCCTGCCTGCTGCCGGTAGCGTACTGCTGTGGGAGCCATCCCATTATGCCGAGGCACGTTTCGATTCGGGTATCGAAACCGGGAGTGAAGTGGGGATAGAGTTTGATCCCATGCTGGCCAAAGTGATCGTGCATGCCCCCACGCGCAGGGAAGCCGCGCTGCGATTAGCTCGCGTTCTGGAAACAACCCGCATACAGGGATTGACGACCAATCGTGATTTTCTGGTCTCGGTACTGAAGGCACCCGGGTTTCTTGCCGGAGATACGACCACGGACTTCATTGATCGGGTGAATCCGCCGCGAGTATTTGTACCACAAGCTGCACAGTTAATCGAGGCAGCGATCGCTGTCGCGATGAGAGCCCAGGGAGACCGGAGAGACAGGGCAAGAGTACTCGAAACAATACCCAGCGGCTGGCGCAACACTTTGATGCCACCGGAAACGGTTAGCTATCTGGCTGGTGATCGTGAGATTACGATACAGTATCGATCGCAACGGGATGGCAGTTTTCTGATTACCGCAGAAGACGCGACACATCGGGTCTGGATCAAGTCAAGACAGGGCAACAGGATATCCCTTGAAGTTGATAACCGCAGACTTGCGTTCACGGTCACTCCCCACAGGAATCTATGGCTGGTACATGGCCCATCTGGCCAGATTGAAATGACTGAGTTGCCCAGATTTCCGGATCTGGAGCGAGAGGGCGTTGCTGGTGGACTGGTGGCACCCATGCCAGGGAATGTTCTTGCCACGCATGTTGCCACAGGTGATGCAGTAGAGAAGGGACAATTGCTGCTTATCCTGGAGGCGATGAAAATGGAACACCGCATTAGCGCACCGACCACCGGTATCGTCGAAGAGCTGAAAGTGCAGGTGGGCGATCAGGTGGCCAATGGTGAACTTCTCATTATTCTTGCAGAGGAAGAGTCGAGTTAATTATGTCAAATACAGAAGCTACATTATATGAAGTACGTGATGGTGCGGCCTGGATTACGCTAAACAGGCCGGAGAATAGAAATGCCTTGTCTGCGGTATTGGTGAGTGAGCTGTATGCCCATTTGCAGGAGGCAAATGCAGATGAAAAAGCCCGCTGTATCGTGATTACCGGCAATGGCCCGGCATTTTGCGCTGGTGCGGATCTCAAGAGCCCACCGGGTGCGACTATCGAGGGATTGAAATCAGTACCTTATCCGGATGTACTTGCCAGTATTCTCGATAGCAGAAAACCGGTTATCGCAGCAATTAATGGCGCAGCATTTGCGGGTGGGTTGGGTCTGGTTGGTGCAGCGGACATCGTGATTACTGTTGAGGATGTCAAGTTCAGTTTCAGTGAAGTGCGCATCGGAGTGATCCCGGCTGTTATCTCTGTGGTCTGTCTGCGTAAGCTCGGCAATCATCATGGCATGAAACTGTTTGTTACCGGTGAGCGATTTAGTGGCAGCCAGGCAGTCGAATATGGGCTGGCACATAAGGCAGTTCCGGCTGACCGGTTAGTGAATGCCGTGCAGGAAGAGATTGACATGATCAAACTGGGGGGGCCCAACGCGGTAGCTGAAGCCAAACGGCTGGTTCGCGAGGTACCTGAAGTATCCGTCGATGAGGGATTCAAACTGACCGGTACCTGGAGCGCTGAACTGTTCCGTTCCGAAGAGGGCATCGAGGGCATTACCGCATTTCGCGAGAAGCGTCAGCCCAAATGGGTAACGGATGACAAATAGCCA
>CAZNFE010000026.1:6807-11626 GCA_964571945.1 uncultured Pseudomonadales bacterium | reverse complement strand
TACCGCATTTCGCGAGAAGCGTCAGCCCAAATGGGTAACGGATGACAAATAGCCAGCTCAGCGATTTGATATAAATTCCACATTACAGCGGGCCTGAATAGTTGCCAGGATATCAGTACCTGAAATCAAAGGAGATGCGTTCATGCCTAGCATAGACAAGCACTGGGATGTGATCGTGGTTGGTTCGGGTTTGGGCGGGCTTTCTGCCGCAGCGCAACTAGCCACTTCAGGCAAGAAAGTACTGGTACTGGAAAAGCATGTATTTGCCGGTGGATATGCCCATCACTTTCCGCGACGTGTCCGTGGTACCCGGATTATCTATGACTTTGATGTCGCACTGCATCAGACCGGCAACCTGAAACCCGGCAGAGGAACCTACCGTCAACTCCAGAAGCTGGGCGTGCTGGATAAAATGACGTTGCGAGAGTTCGATGTTGCTTACAGGACAACCGGTCCTGATCACGACTTCGAAGTACCGGCGGATGCACAACGCATGCAGAATAAGCTGACTGCCACCTTCCCGCATGAGAAACAGGGTATTGCCGATCTCTTTGAAACCCTGCGTCGCATTGATGCCGGTTCAGGGGGAGAGCTATCCGCGGAAGCCATCGCAACCCTGGAGATCAGTCTTGCCCAGCTGATCGAGCAACACAACATAAAGGACCATCGACTGGTTTCTATTTTCTGTACGCTTTGGGGCTATCTGGGATCGATCCCGTCTCGACTGTCAGCTTTTCTGTTTGCACAAATGTGGTGCAGCTATCACTTCGGCGGTTGTTTCTACATAGCAGGCGGCGGTCAGTCGCTGGCCAACGCATTTGTTGATGTCATCGAAGAGCATGGCGGCAAGGTAAGACGCAAAAGCGAAGTTCAGACCATCGTGACCAACAGCAATGGGGCCATTACCGGTGTGGAAACTCGTAAAGGCATGAAATATTTTGCACCGCAAATTGTGAGTAATGCGGCTGTGCCATCCACCTTCAACCAGTTACTTGATAAATCGAATTTGGGTGAAACAGAACGCAAGCTTGATCAAGAGCTACCGGTCGCGGTTTCGATCAGTCAGGCCTATATAGGGATTCGTGGTGATGCCGGCAAGCTGGGTCTGGCGGACAGAGGACGCTTCATTGAAAGCAGCTATGACTATGATGCCCAGTGGGAGTGCCTCACCGGGGGTGATTACAGAAATCAATCTTATATGCTCGGTAATCACAATCTGGCAGATCCCGGCCATCACCCGGATGGCCGTTCGATTCTGCATGCCGGGATGTTAGCCAATGGCTCGTTATGGATGAATCTGGACAAAAAAGTTTACCAGGAGCGAAAAAGGGAACTGCAGGAATACTTGATTGATCGTCTGGAACAGGTCATCCCTGATGTCAGAGAGCGGATTGAAGTCTGTGAGCTGGGTACACCACATACCATGGCCCGTTATACGTCCAATCCGATGGGATCTATCTATGGCTATAGTTCTGAAGTAGACAGCCACACCATTTATCGGCCACAACCAAGATCCAGTGTGTCGGGATTGTACCTGGCGGGTGCCTGGACCTTTCCGGGACCGGGATTCGGGGGTGCCATGGCATCGGGTTTCAATACGGCAAGTCTGGTATTGGAAGATGCAAAAGCCTGAGCAGACGGCAGCCGGGAAAGTACCCTACTGGTATCGTTTCACCTGGTTCTTGGGCCGACCACCGGATGTGAGCCTGCGGCAGTGGCGAATACTGGGTTTGGTTGCGGGGGTTTCTCTCTTTGAACAATATGACCTGTACCTGTTCTCGCTGAATCTGAAGCATATTCAGGCAGACCTGGCAATCGCAGAGGGTGACCTGGGATTGCTAGGATCCATCGTCAGGGCAGGGTCAATACTCGCCATACTGATTACGCTTGCTGCAGATCGCTGGGGTAGACGAATTGTGCTTTTGTATACCGTAGTCGCCTACACAATCCTGACAGGCGCTACCGCACTTGCTCCCAGCGCTGAAGTGTTCGTGCTGCTGCAATTTTTCGCCAGGGCATTCGCTACCGCTGAAGTGCTGATTGCAGTTGTCGTGATCGCAGAAGAATTTCCCCCGCAGAACCGCGGCTGGGGTATCGGTGCACTGGGAGCAATTCAGGCTTGTGGTGCGGGTCTGGCTTCGCTGATGTTTTCTCTGGTAGATGTGTTGCCTTTTGGATGGCGCAGCTTGTATCTCGTAGGACTCGGCCCGCTTGTCCTGTTGGCCTATTGGCGACGCACCATGCCGGAGACGCAACGATTTCAGACGGTTCGACGTGCAAACGATTCTCGGGCAGCGAAACCCAACCTTTGGCTACCCGCCGCTCAATTGTTCAGGCATTATCCCGGGAAATTACTTGCCATCGGCAGTGTATTGTTCTTTATTACCGTCGGCACCAGTGCAGCCGGTTTCTTTGCACCAAAATACCTACAGGACGTACATGCCTGGAGTCCGGCAGGCGTAGCTGTTCTTATGGCGGTCGGTGGGGCACTTGGAATTATAGGAAATCCACTGGCTGGCTGGATGAGTGATCGATTCGGGCGCAGGTCTGTATCCATTGGTTTCTCGACCGCGTTTCCAGTAATTGCGATTGTCTTCTATGGGGCACTCGGCATCCTGGTGCCGTTTCTGTGGATTGGATTGATTTTCTTCATGATGGGAACAGAAGTGACCATAGCATCGTATAGCACTGAGTTGTTTCCTACCAGCAATCGATCTACCGCGTCTGGAATTCGGGGTGTGATCGCAACGCTTGGTGCGACCATTGGTCTGGCTGCAGTTTCAGGCCTTTATGTCATGGTTGGTTCAATCTGGACTGCAATCATGCTGCTGTGCGGAATTGGCCTGCTGGTACCGATATTGTTCTATCTGTTCTTCCCGGAAACAGCGGGTCGTCCCCTGGAAGAGATAGCTCCCGATGTGGCAGTCAGGCCGAAGGACCCTTGAATATTTTTCAGGGTAACGAATGGGATTGATGCGAGTTCGACTGCATAGGAATTAAATTAGAGTAGTTACGATCAGGAAATGGCCAGAGTAAAACTTACCGACGAACAGATAGTTGAATTCAAACGGCAACTGGTGGTAGTCGCCACACGCCTGTTTGCCAAAAAAGGGTATACGGGCGTCACCATGAGAGCCATCGCCACGGAACTGGCGTGCAGTCCGATGAAAGCCTATCGCTACTTCGGTGACAAGGAAGAAATTTTTGCCATGGTTCGAATTGTGGCTTACCAGGCATTTGGTGAATTACAGCGAAGCGCCTATTTTTCAAGTGCCAACCCGCTGGATCGACTCTCCGAACTCGGTAAAGCATATTATCGGTATGCAGCCGAGAACCCACTGCAATATCGATTGATGTTCGAGCTGTTTCAGCCTGACCCGGTTGGCTATCCTGAGTTACAGGAAGCTGAAACCGCTGCCATGGAGCCATTGCGTATGGTGATAGCAGAATTGATTGACCGGGAAATATTTCACGGAGACGTTGATCTGCTGACCCATGTATTCTGGTCGGCCGTGCACGGCGTTGTCTCGTTAACCCTGGCAGGCAAACTTGGTAAAAGAGTAAATCCGGAAGAAGTCGAAACAGAAGTGAATGCTGCGATCTTCAGAGGGCTTGCATCAACCTGAGCTGACAGCAGTTTTCTGATCCGGGGTATCAGCAATCAGCGACCGTATCTCAATCGAGTCAGATACCTCCTTGATATTTCCGGAAGAGGAACGAAAGAAAGTACCTGGATGGCACATGCGGCCGCAAAAAACTTTAACCAGGACTGGTGTAGCAGTGCCGATTGCATAATCTTTTCTGTAAAAACAGGCTTAAGAAACATCCGGCATTGTTTTGCTTCGTTACTCATTAACGAGTTAAAGGCGAGACCTACATTCTCTTTGAGATTTTTGAAATCATAATGGAACAGGTCATCCTTGCTAACAATGTCCTTATTTATATCGTAAATATAGGCGTCCATCACCAGATAAAAATCGGATCGGTGAGTGCGCAGGAAGCCATAGTGGTAACTGAAACTGGCAGGCCCGGTTCGGTAATGAATCAAGGGCTCTTTGAGGACGGCAACCGGATGATGTTGCAGAATCCGTAACCACATATCCAGATCACTTGAGCTGGCGAACCGGCCACGATCCCACTCCCCCATATTCCGGTATATTTCAGATCTAACCATTGCGCTGGGGCAGATGAAGAAATTTCCCCACTTAACCAGTAGCGACAAGCTGGCTGCGAGATCTATTTCCCCCTGATGTTTTGTGAACAGGTCTTCCGGGCATGGATAATCATCGTATACCTGGCCCTGCTCATCAATCATTCGACCGCGTGAAAAAACGGCTGCTATTGAAGCCTTCTCATCAAACGTGGCGACCTGTTTTGCAACGATCTCTGACGTGTAGATATCATCAGCGTGAAAGATGGCTGTATAATCCCCGGCTGCCAGCTTAAGGCATCGAGTGAAGTTCCCTTCACCACCGACGTTCGTATCATGTGCAACGAAATGAATTCTGCCATCATGCTTAGCGAATTCGTTAACAATCCCGGCTGTATTGTCCGTTGATGCATTGTCGACAACGAGTAATTTAAAGTTAGTATAGGATTGCCCGAGAATGCTCCGTAAAGTCTCGGCCAGCGTTGTTTCGGCATTGTAGGTGGGAATACAGATTGTTACTTCTTTGCTGACAGACATTGGGAATTAATGATCCCACACTTTCCAGGGTGCGCTACCTTCCTGCCAGAGGTTTTCCAACAATTGTCTGTCTCGCAGGGTATCCATCGGTTGCCAGAATCCGTGGTGCTCATATGCTGATAGCTCTCCCTG
>CAZNFE010000026.1:0-6707 GCA_964571945.1 uncultured Pseudomonadales bacterium | reverse complement strand
TTGTGCACCTGCATCTCATTCTGCGTCAGGTCAAAGGTCACGTCTGATGTGTGCAGGAAGTAATTGGCAAAGAACTCCTTGATCAGATAACCCTTGTAACCGCAACAAACGATAAACTCATTTACATCGTAGTGAGAATAGATTTTCATGATGTGCCACAAAATAGGCATACCCCCGATCTCGACCAGCGGTTTTGGTTTGCTGCCGGTTTCTTCACTGAGGCGAGTTCCTCGGCCACCCGCGAGTATCACTGCTTTCATCTGTTCGTCCCATTCAGCTACGGTGCCTTTTTCAGCTACATTCTAAACCAATCTGCACATTTATATCTGACGATAGTACACTATATCCAGCCTTAACGGGTGTGATTGAGAGAATCGGGGCAGAGACAAACGGGTGACAAACAAATGCCACAAGTAAAAATAGCTGTTATCGAAGATGAAGCAGATATTCTCGAAGTAATGGCGTACAACCTGAAGCGGGAGAATTATCAGATAATTACCAGTATGCGTGGTGATGACGGCCTGCAGCTCATTCGCAGTCAGTTTCCTGCACTGGTGATATTGGATCTGATGTTACCTGGTTTGAGCGGTCTGGAAGTTTGCCAGCAGCTCAAGTCCGATTCGACAACCGTGGATATCCCGGTGATTATCGTGTCTGCCAAGGGTGAAGAAAGTGATATTGTGCTTGGCCTGGGTCTGGGTGCGGATGACTATATCTGCAAACCATTCAGTCCTCGCGAACTTGTAGCAAGAATCAAAGCGGTTCTTCGCAGGGGTTCTTTGCAGGGAGTACAGGCAGCAGAAATAATAAAAGCGGAGGCGCTGAGTATTGATACAAACCGGCATGAAGCGCGGATTAACGGAGACCTCATGAATCTCACTGCGACTGAATTTCGGATCCTGCACCTGCTGGCTACTCAGCCGGGAAGAGCGTTTACCCGTGAACAAATCCTGAACAGGGCGGTGGGAAATGGTGTCATTATTGTGGACAGGAATATTGATGTGCATATTCGGGCGATCAGGAAGAAACTTGGACTGGCTAGCTACCTGGTAGAGACCATTCGTGGCATCGGTTACCGATTCAAAGACGAGCTGTTGGCATAGTGAAAAGATTGCGAATTATATGGCAATTGTATGGTGCGTTCGCGGCGCTGATCGTCATTACCATGCTGGTATTCGGATTTCAGGTAATGGCGCAGTTCCAGGCGGATACGTTACAGGAAAGCATGCAGTCACTGGAGCTCAAAGCCAAATTGATTCGCAAGCTGACCTTGCCGTACTTGCTGGAAAATCGTGGCTTACCTGATGAAGAGCTGAGGAACCTGGCATCCATTATCGGCGATCGTATAACGGTCATTAATGTTGATGGGCAGGTACTGTCGGATTCGGAAAAAAACCCGGCGTCAATGGATAATCATGGTAGTCGACCGGAAATCCTGCAGGCAAAACTTGCAGGCACGGGAATATCACAGCGATTCAGCAAGACGCTGGGTAAGGACATGCAGTATCTGGCGTTGCGTATTGATGAACAGGACACTACAAGAGGTTTTGTACGTGTGTCCATCCTGAAGACCAGTTATAACGAACGGCTTTTTGAAATGCGGGATGGAATTATGACATCTGCAATTGGCATTGGGTTGTTTGCGCTCATGCTTGGTTTCGTGCTGGCACGTCGATTTACCAGACCTCTGGTTCACATGACGAATGTGGCTGCCAGGATGGCTGAAGGCGATTATGATCAGCGGCTACCGGAAATCAGCAATGACGAGATAGGAGAGCTTTCCAGCGCTTTCAATCAATTGGCGGCCAGTTTGGCTGAGCGGATTTCCACCATGGCAGAGGATCGAAATCAGCTGGCTGCCATCCTGTCCGGATTGATCGAAGGTGTCATCGCAATCGATCAGGAACAGCGAATTATCCATTTAAATGAAGCTGCGGGTGACATATTAGGGGTGCGCTATGAAACCGTTAAAAACCGCTTGTTGTGGGAAGAATTGAGAATCAGTGAGTTAATCCAGGCTACCGATCGTGTGCTCCATGAGGAAGCGATTGTGCAGACGCAGTTTAGTCAGGGTGAAGTACCTATCGAACTGACGGTGGTGCCTCTCAAAGACTCACTCCAGCGAATCTCAGGTGCGATAATTGTAATGCATGATCTAACAGAAATTCGCAGACTGGAGACCATGAGAAGTGATTTTGTGGCGAATGCATCACATGAGTTGAAGACCCCGATCACGGCGATCAGGGGTCTGGTAGAAACGGTGATAGATGATCCGCAAATGCCAGAAAAGGACCGCATTGGATTTACGAATCGAATTAAACGACAGACTATGCGGCTCAGTTCGATTGTTACGGATTTGCTTACACTCTCCAGATATGATTCCTCCTTTGCTGTTCCTGAAATGCAATTGGTTGATTTTGCAGTAATAGTAAACGCCGAAATTGCAGAAAATTATCAACTGGCTAATGATCGAAATATCGAGATTCAATCCCTGCTTACTGATGAGCCGGTGATGGTTAAAGGTGATGAGCTGGCACTGGTGCAGATGGTTAACAACCTGATAGATAATGCATTGAAGTATACTGCTGCAGAAGGACAGGTCATAATTGAACTCGAAGTTGATTCAGCCTGGATATTATTCTCAGTTGCGGATAACGGGACAGGTATTTCAGAGCAGGAGCAACAAAGAATATTTGAGCGATTCTATAGAGTGGATAAAGCGAGATCCACTGAAATGGGAGGAACCGGATTGGGCTTATCGATCGTCAAACACATCGTATTGGCTCATGGAGGAGAGATTTCAGTTGAGAGTTCTCTCGGCGTGGGATCTGCATTCAAAGTAAGATTACCTTTGACTCAGACTATATAACACTGGAGCCGGGGGTTACCGGTACTCTGGGCTCGCGTCAGGAATGTGAAATTATGTTTACGCGAGTCGTAGGGTAAACTATCACTTATGGCACAACAACGCAGGTAGAAATCGGATGAGTGAGATCAATGTACGATATATGGAGCGCTCCAGGCTTTATTACCAGGCACAGGGTTACGAGACGCCCTATCAATGGGCACATTTTGATGAGGTACCATTTGCTGCTTTGAAAAAGCCACTGAGCGAATGCAAGGCAACAATTGTTACAACAGGTATGCCGGACGACAGTTTCACGAGCGTAACACGATCATTACAGATAGGAGATATGCATCAGATCCCGGAGGGTCTTTACACGGCTGAATTGGCGTGGGATAAGGACGCGACGCACACGGACGATCTTGATTCTTACTTTCCGGTCCGGCATCTGACAGAAAAGGTGAAGGCTGGACGACTGGGCCGCCTGGCAGATTGCTATTTTTGTGTACCCACTTCCTATAGTCAGCGTCAAACCATCGAGCAGGATGCGCCGGAAATTGTTCGCTCATGCCTCAGCGAGGGAGTAGACGTGGCATTCCTGGTGCCTTTGTGACCCGTATGTCACCAGACCGTGAGTCTGGTTGCCCGCGCATTGGAAGAACAAGGTATCAGCACGGTGATTATGGGCTCAGCCCTGGATATCACCGAATATTGTGGTGTGCCTCGCTTCCTGTTTACTGATTATCCACTGGGGAATCCGTGTGGAAAACCCTATGACAGAGAGAATCAGCAAGCCATTCTGGATCAGGCTTTTGATTTACTGGCTGAAGCGAGCGCACCACGCACAACGATCAAAACACCATTTACATGGAGTGATCATTCAGACTGGAAGGACAATTATATGAAAGTGACTGAATTCAATCGAAGGAAGCTATTGGAAATGGGCGAAAGCAGGCGTCTTTTCCAGGCACGAGTCAGGAAGCAACGTTGATAACGAGTCGTACGTGAGTAGTCTATGAAAAGTCCCACCGCCATCAATTCCAAACAGTTAATGGGGTTGTTGCGACTCGGTAAGCCAGAAAACGATCGGCAAGGGGCGGGGGTCGGGAAAGCCAGATTGGAGGAGATGCTGCATTCTCTGCCGCCAGTCCTGAAAGGTGATCATGCGGGTGTGCTCACCCGGTTGGAAAGGCAGTATCCGGATTCTTTGTTCAGCTCGGATGAGTTTTTGGTCCTTTCGTTTATCGATGATTGTATCAGTGAGATTTTAAAGCAGGCATCCATTGATCCGGAGTTGGGGTGGCTGATATGGCGGTTTGCACCCGGTGTTGCGCTGGTAGCGATTGCAAAAGGTCCTGAAAAACTGTTTGACCCTTCGACTGTATTCGCGCTGATGGATAAGCTGTGTGAATACTGCATTGGTTGGAGTAATGATCTCGGTATACTGGGGGAGCTGTCTATCGAGAAGATTGAAAAACTGGTTGCGGAAGTATCCTTCGATCCGAAAATTCAAAAAGAACAATATAAAAAGCTGAAGGACTACATTCAGGATGAATATAAACGATTTGCTGACAGAGAAAATTTGTTTACTCGCGCTGAACTGGAAAATCTTGAGACTGGTGCTGCTCGAGATCAGGCAGCCCGCATTATCAATCAGGAAATGGAAGGGCAGCGCTTTCCGTTCTTCATTATCATTTTGTTGCAAGGTGAATGGCTTGATTTTCTACAGTCGGTGCTCATAGAAAAAGGACCAAAGAGCAAGGAATGGCGTGCCGCGCAGAAATTGACCAGATCGTTAGTCTGGTCACTTAAGGATCATTCAAAAGATAGTGCTGCCGGACAAAGCAAACTTCGTAAGATTATCAACGATCTGCCATCGGGAATCCGGGCATTGGACAAACGGATGTCAATTGAAAACTCCCGTGCCGGGAATGCCATTGCCGATGTAGAAGCAGAATATGAGGCTATTCTGGAAGGCAATCCTTCCGAGCGCGGAGACTATACTCCCATCGAGATTCAGGGGTTATTCTCCACTGAGGATAACTCAGTGAGCCTTTCAGGAGACTATAAGATTGATGTTAAACCAGGCGAGTGGTTTATCTATGAGGAATTGGATCAAGAATCATCAAGGTTGAAATTGATTTTGTCCTGGCATAACAAGCAGTTGCTCTTTACCAATTACAATCATAAGAGTGCTATACCGATCGGTTATGCGGATTTTTGCAGAAACCTGGCATCCGGGAAAATCAGAAAATTACCCGCTTCACTGCCGTGTAACCGAATTGTCAGGAATTATGTTGGCAGCCTGGTACAGGATCAGCGTCAGAAGAAAGCACTAGCAAGCAGGCGAATTGAACAAAAGCAGAAAAGTGCAGAAAAGCAGGTAGAAAAAGCCAGAAAGCTTGTGGCTGCATCTGAGCCAAACATACAGGAATTGCCCCTGGCTGAGAGAAAAGCAGCATTGTTAACTGAACTCGAAGCAGTGAACAAAATAGAAGCCGCCCAGGAACTGCAAGTCACGCGAAAGAAGCAAGAGAAAGAGCAACGGCTATTCGACGCAAACGAAACAATTCAGGGGATTGGACCAGGTGCTGAAATCAGACTCAGTTCAGCACCAGATCAGGTCATCGAGTGTAAACTGCTGACAAAAATGTCGAGTATTGACAGATTTATATTTGTGGATGGGGATGGTATCAAAGTAGCAGAACACACTGGTGAAGAACTGGTTAAATTTTTCCTGGCAGACAAGCTCGAAATACTCACAAAAGGCGAGGTGTTTGAAGACACTCTTGCTTCGGTCGTCAGGGGGCTGCGAAAAGACCGTGATAAGATATTTGGTGAAGAGGAAACCGCGTAAAATTTCCGGCTTCATCAGAAACCTCTGAATTTAAACAGATCTTTATCCAGTCTTAATATGGAAAGAGTTAAATCCAACTGCTGTGGCGGCAATGAATCCGTCAGTCGAAGTATCCGAAACAATAGCGAGTCCACGGCAAAGAAGTGCACGAAAAGGACCAGATCCTATGGACACTGTAAAGTACCGGAGTATGCTTGATTGCCGTCATGTCTCCATTTACTGCGGCGGTGAAGCGGCTGTTAAAAATGTCACCTTGCCGATCTATAGACCCGCACAAAAACGTACCGAAGAATATGTGACCGGCAGGTTTGGTTAAGGAGGGAAGATTGTGACAGTGCACCTGCAAAAAGATCTGGACAAATTACGAAAGCACATCCTCACACTGGGTTCAGTAGTAGAAGGGGCAACCAATAAATCGATTGAATCTCTCACAGGTCTGCGGCTTGATCTCGTTGAACAAGTGCTGGGAACTGAAAATCGAATTAATGAACTGGAAGTAGGGATCGAGGAAGAATGCCTGAAGGTTCTGGCGCTACATCAGCCCGTAGCCGGTGATCTTCGGTTTATCATCGCAGTGCTCAAGGTTAACAATGATCTGGAACGTATGGGAGATCTGGCTCAGAATATCGCTCAGAGAGTGAAATTTCTGGCTACCAAAGATCCATTACCGGTTAATCTTGATTTCAGAAAAATGGCTGATCTGGTCCGGGAAATGCTCAGAATGAGTCTCGATGCACTGGTGCGGCAGGATGCTGAGAAAGCCCATAGTATTCTGTTGATGGATGACTCAGTGGATGATCTGAATGCCGAGATGTTTACCATTCTGCAGGATCTTATGAAATCTGAACCAAACATGGTTGAGAGTGCCGTTTCGACACTTTCAGCATCTCGTCATCTGGAACGGATTGCTGATCTGGCTACCAATATTGCGGAATATGTGATTTTCATGCGGGAAGGTCTTGTTATTCGACACCAGTTTCACACCGAAGATGGTTGATCGGGATC
>CAZNFE010000025.1:0-14819 GCA_964571945.1 uncultured Pseudomonadales bacterium | reverse complement strand
ATTTGAATCTGGCAACGATATCATTGGGTGCGCAGCAGTGACCCTGGTGAGTTCATCTGACGAGCGAGCAACAGGAAACCAGGCATATGGATTATCAGCAGCAACCCGGGTAAATCTCTCAAACAGGTCTCCCATCCTTTTCCGGTGCGCTGCAATGCTCAAACCTAACTTTGCCCGTAAGGCATTTTCGAATAGCGGATAGATGTCGGGTGGCATCTTCAATCCGTATTCTTCTTCGAGTGTATTCGTGCCGGGTTCATCTCCATCAACCAGTTCAGCCTGCCCCGATCCCCCTCTAATCCAAGGCAGACGGATGTTTTTACTAATCGCTTTCATCAACACTTTGAGGTTATTGCTGCCCCCCACCAGCGCCAACTCGCTCTCACCCGACACAATCCTGCTTGCAATCAGATTGGTCAGACTGACTCCCATTTGCCCACCGGTTCCGGTGGTATATTCTTTCGCCGCATGAGTACCCAACCTTTCCGCCAGCAAACGAGGTGCATTCTGAGGGTGCCAGCCTACGACACCAACAAGAGCAATTGTATCCAGACGTTCGAGTAATTTAGCTCCAGCACCGGCATCCTCCGCCGCGCTGATAGCAGTTCTTGTCAGCATTTCCAGAGGTTCAATACAGGTTTCAAGGGTAGCTTCCCGATCGACCAATTGACCGGTACCGATTATCACCGGTATTCGAGTTTCATCTTGCATAGCTGATCCTTTAACTGTTCACATATTCTATCTTTGCCCAAGCACCGATAAGAAAGAAATTCACTTTCCGAACCTCCGTTGGCGCTGCTGATAGGTCCGAATTGCGCGCCAGAAATCGATCTTGCGGAATGCGGGCCAGTAAACCTCGGAAAAATACAGTTCTGAGTAATGGCTCTGCCACAAAAGAAATCCACTCAATCGGCGTTCACCCGAGGTTCGGATGATCAGATCCGGATCAGGTATACCCTCTGTGTAGAGATACTGACTCATTAGCGCTTCATCAATCTCATCAACCCGGAGCTTACTTTTTTCGATCTCAGTCGCGATTCTCTTAACCGCATCTATAATCTCCGCCCTGCCGCCATAACTGATGGCAACATTTAGCTGAAAGCGGTCATGCTCTCCAGTAAGTGCTTCAACTGCATCAATTTCGCGGTTCATCTCAGCGGTGAGATTCTCTCGTCTGCCAATTACCTTAACCTTAACCCGCTGTTCGATGATAGTCGGGTCTACCTGAAAATCCCTGAGTTTCTGAAGAATCAGTTCCATCAGAAACTCCACTTCCTCGTCTGTTCTCTTGTAGTTTTCCGTCGAAAATCCGAATAAGGTGACTATCTTGATTTCCATACGCCAGCACCAGCGCAGAAACTCAGCTAATTTTTCTGATCCGACCACATGCCCTTCATTGGAATTCAATCCCTTGCCCCTGGCAAAACGTCTGTTACCATCGACTATCAAGCCGATGTGATGCGGATTAGGGCCACGCATAATCTGGCGCCAAAGAGTGCGCTCATAAACTGAGTAAAGGATTGATTTCACGTTCATGAATACATCTATACCTTCATGACCAGACCTTGCAATTCTCCAACTGGTGTAGCTGGCTGACTAAATTCAAGGTTCTGGCTATTTTTCTTACCGTCAACAGTACATATCAGTTCTTTCAATGCACAAAAAAGCCGGGGCTTTTCGCTTTCAATAATTTCCATCCGTCTGTTCCAGTCGGAGTATAACCATAACCCGGGCTGGTTACATGGGCTATCTGCTCGTTTCTTGTTAAACTGATCTCTTGACATAGAGAAGCATTTCGAAATCCTCATCCATCTGAGAGAAGGGTAGAGTCAGCCCCTGAATACACACCTGGAATATGCAGCAGACTGTCAAAACCACATACCTTGAGATGACCTCACCTGACCAACTGGTAAGCAAGTCAGCCAGTAACACTGACATTATAATCTCCGAGGCTAAAATACCGAGTCCCGACTTAAATCATTTCCTGTTTATGGCCGTTGGGCAACCCTGGCAGTGGTACAGTCGCCTTTCGTGGCGACGAGAGGATTGGCAACAATACCTCAATTCCAGTGCTGTCCAAACCTGGGTTGGTTACATGAGTGGTACTCCTTTTGGATACTTTGAGCTGGAGGAACAAGCCAACACAGGCGTTGAAATTAAATTCTTCGGTTTGATGCAACAATATATCGGCCGGGGTCTTGGCGCCATTTTGCTCTCACGGGCAATCGCACAGGCATGGGCAATGGGTACCTCAAGGGTGTGGTTACACACCTGTTCGCTTGATCATCCTAAAGCCCTGCCAAACTATCAAAAAAGGGGATTCAAAATTTACGATGTAGAAACCGCTGTCGAGGAAATCCCCGATGCAGACGATACAATCTGGTTGTCACCCAACTTTTACCTGAAGGAATAAAGCCGCTCTCATTTTCAGATCAGCACTTCGCACCCGACCTCTCTGTCAAACCTTTTCTTGCGGCGGTACGGAAACACGTCAACCACTTGCTGACTTCTGATCTGGTCTTGCAGCCCTTGCCAATACCGGGCTTCATACAAGTCGGCGTGCAGTTCTCTGAATATTTTCTTCAGTTCAGGCGTGTGAAACAGAAAGATCTCAAACTCCTCGGGAAACACATCCTGTGGAGCAACGCTATACCAGGGTTCTGCGGAAAATTCATCTTCCGGGAATCTTGGTTCGGGGATCCTCCTAAAATTTACATCTGTCAGGAGACAAATCTCATCGTAGTCGTAAAACACGACACGGCCATGTCGAGTCACACCGAAATTCTTTAGCAGCATGTCACCCGGAAAAATATTTGCAGCGGCTAGCTGCTTGATTGCATTACCGTACTCGTCGAGCGCTTCTCTTCTTCCCGTTTCATCCACATTATCAAGGTAGATATTCAGCGGGATCATCAAGCGCTCGGTATATAGATGCTTGACGATGACCTGGTCGCCGGTGATTTTCACAGAGGAGCCTGCAACTCGTTCTAATTCTTCAAGCAGTTCAGCGGAGAATCGATTCCTGGGAAATACAAAATTGGAAAATTCAAGCGTATCTGCCAGGCGACCCACACGATCGTGGGTTTTCACAAAGTAGTACCGGTTCTTCACCTGCTGACGAGTTATTTTCTTTGTCGGCGAAAATTTATCCTTGATTACCTTAAATACTGTCTGATATGAAGGCAACGTGAAGACAGTCATCACCATACCCTTGATTCCTTCCGCGATAACAAATTGATCACTTGAATTAGCCAGATGATCCAGAAAGCCTCGATACAACTCAGTCTTACCGTGTTTATAGAAACCGATTGATGTATAGAGCTCGGACAATTTCTTGGCGGGGAGCAATTGCTGGAGAAAATGGATCAATAGCGCAGGATTCTGGATGTCCACCATAAAATACGATCGTGTGAAACTGAAAATCATGCTCAGATCATCTTCATTCCAGATCAGTGTATCCACATACAGTCCCGCTTCCTCATCATGCAGGATCGGAATAGCCAGCGGATATCTTGTTTCATCCAGGAACATGTAACCGATGAGATACGCACCCTTGTTTCTGAAAAACACTGTTTCCAGCATTTCCAATCGTATCTGCGAGACACTATCCAGATCGAGATTTAATTCGATGGCCCGGACCATCTTCTCTATGTCGCGATCAAGATTTTCAAAAGGTACAGTAAAACTGTAATCTTGCAGCAAGCTTCTGAACAAGTCTCCCAGTCCTGACTCACAGCTATAGTCCCTGGTGATCACTCGAGTATCAAGTTGAGGGCTTGTGATTGCTGATCGGACAAATACCCGCTCCAGATTAAGCTGGGTGTCAGGGCGGATTAATCGATAGATGCTATTGAATACGGTTTCTGCAAGCTCCTGATCAGGGCGATTCCGGATCAGTTCAACGAAGTGAGCTTTGATATCGATCCATGCTTCGTTTCTGAAGTCCTGGCTGGCATATCGGGTACTGAGCAGGTTGACCACCGTGGCAGTGAAGTCGTAATAAAGTTCAATCCGGAATTTTGACAAGTCCTGAATGGCTTGCCAGTCACCTGCCTCAAAATAGATTCTGGCCTTCAGGGTAGCGGCATGAAATTTGGTTCGGTAGTCGATAAACGCATCCAGTATAATTCCGGCTATCAACTCTGCCTTCACTTCAGTCATGGCTACCCATCCTGCGTTCCCTGCTCCCTATCTATGAAAGTGTATTCTATCTTTACATCAGATTATCTCAGCGACTTCCGGTATTATCCAGCACCCTCTCCGACCAGCCACTCATTTTCAGTTGTATTTTCACTATCGATCCGTATAATTGGTCTGACCAATTTGGACAGACCATCCTGGTCAGACCAAAATATCCAGAATCCATGTGAATTCGTATGACAAATCAACATCTGTCACGCGTCGCAGAAATAAGCGCCGCGTTACGCGAAGAGATACTTCGCGGACAATACCGGCCTGGTGAACGACTGCCATCCGAGCGCGAATTAGCCAGCCGATTTTCCGCCAATCGCGGTGCCGTACGTGAAGCCCTGAAGAAACTCGAGCAACTGGGTATAGCTGCAATCCATCCGGGTGGTGTCCGGGTAGTACCAATTGAGGAAGCAACCCTGGAAGTGCTCGGTCATATACTCATGCTCAACGAAACACCTGATCCGGTGCTGGTTGATCAAATGTTCGAAGTCAGTGGTGCACTGGGTGCCATGTCGTTCTATACAGCTGTCGAAAGAGCCACCGAAGGACAACTCGACCACGTGCGCCATATCGTGGCAGATATCCTCTCTTCGGCAACGGCTGAAAGCAAAAAAAAAGAACTGGGCAAGGAGTTGAGTGACTATCTGCTGGAGGTAAATGGGAATCTGATTTTACGTTTGATAGGCAACGGTCTGAAGACCCAGTTCATGGGACCCATGGAGGGTCTGGCAGATCACCTCGAAATAGACCAGGCAAAACATGTCAGGATTCTGAAAAGACTGGATACGGCCATTGCCAACAGAGATCCTGAGGCAGCCTCTCGGGCTGCTAAGGAACACAACAATTTAATCAGGGAAAAAGTAATGGAATTACTGCATGAGATGTCATCCGGCAAAGCATCAGTTGGGAGTTAGTTTTATGATTCGAAAGATAACAATGTACATCCTGCCAGTCATCGTGATGATCATAGCATTGGCATCTTCCTACGGATTAGTGATCAATAAACCCGTTCCCGAGCAGATCGAAACGCCGGAAGCAAGCACTGCTATTCGTGTAGTCAGCGTCTTACCGGGCAGAAAACAATTGACCGTGCAATCACAGGGTAGCGTCATCCCTCGTACCCAGAGCGAATTAATTCCCGAGGTATCCGGAAAAGTTCACTGGATGTCGCCAAATCTGGTAACCGGTGGATACTTTAAAGAAGGAGAGATCCTGCTTCAGATTGATGACAGGGATTACAAAAGCAAAGTCGATAGAAGTAAAGCGGCCATGAAAAGAACAAAAGCTGAGCATGAACATGCTCGATTCGAACTGAAGAGACTGCAGGAATTGGCGAAAAACAAACTCACCAGCCAATCCCAACTCGAGAATGCTCTGCGCGTCCAGCGTATCACTGAAGCGAATCAGCAAGAGGCAGAAATCGCACTAGTGCAAGCTCAAAGAGATCTCTGGCGCACTGAATTACGAGCCCCATTCACGGGTCTGGTCCGAAATAAAAGTGTCGACCTTGGTCAATTCATCAGCAGGGGTCAACCGATTGCATCCCTCTATGCCAGCGAGTTTGTCGAGGTGCGCCTGCCTGTGACAGACAATCAACTCGCTTATCTTGATCTGCCGCTGGGTCTTCTGGGAGAGATACCGGAAGAGATCTCTCCGCCGGTTATTCTCACTGCACTCTATGGAGGTAAGCACTATCGATGGCAAGGACGCCTGGTTCGTACGGAAGCAGAAATTGACATGAAGAGCAGGATGATAAACGTCATCGCACGAGTGAAGAATAATTTAAGTGACGAGCATCCACCACTGCCAATTGGTCTGTTTGTCAATGCGGAAATCTCCGGTCGATGGGTCGACAACATCGTCACCCTGCCCAGGGCGGCAATGCGGAATGGTAATCAGGTACTTATTGTCAACAACGAGAACAGACTCGTGTTCAGGGACGTCCAGTTGTTACGATTCGACCGTGATGAGGTATTGGTCCAGTCCGGTCTGCAAATCGGAGAATTGGTTAACATTTCCCCTATTCAAACAGTCATCGAAGGTATGAAAGTTAAACCCATACAACAGGAACATAAGGGCGCATAACATGGAACGAATTATTGCCTGGTTTGTCGATAATCCAGTTGCTGCCAATCTGCTTATGCTCATTTTTCTCGCCGGCGGCACCATTTCACTGTTAAAAATGCACCAGGAAGAATTTCCAAATATTGACACGGATATTGTTCAGATTCAGGTTCCTTATCTTGGGGCTGCCCCGGAGGAGGTTGAACAAGGTGTATGTATCCGTATCGAAGAAGCGATTGAAGGCATTCAGGGAATTGACAAGATTCACACCATCTCAGCAGAAGGTGCCTGTATTGCTATGATCGAACTGGATGGTGAAACAGACAGCACTCGATCACTCAATGAAATCAAGACCAAGATTGACGCCATATCAACGTTTCCAAGGGAGACCGAGAAACCGGAAGTATCCATGTTTGAGTTTCGGGGTCAGGTCATTCATATAGCCGTATCCGGAAGTTCGGATGATTCATCGCTCAAGTCGCTCGGAGAAAAAATCAGGGATGATCTGGCAGGGATGGAGGGCATATCCCAGGTAGTCCTCAACTACGCGCGTCCTTACGAGATTTCCATCGAAGTTTCTGAACAGGTGCTACGCCAATATAACCTGACCCTGGATAGAGTGGCCCAGGCTATTCGACGCAGTTCTCTGGATATGCCAGGCGGCTCAATAAAAACAGCAGGTGGCGAAATCCTGCTGCGCAGTAAAGGTCAGGCTTATCGAGGTCACGAATATGAGGATATAGTCATAGTATCCCGACCCGATGGTACCCACCTGACTCTGGGTGAAATCGCTACCGTGAAGGACAAGTTCCAGGAAGGATACCTGAATGCCGTATTCGACGGTGAAAATGCGGTCATGGTGACGGTCTACCGCGTCGGGAATGAAGATATTATCAAAGCAGCAGATCAGGTAAAGAATTATGTCAGAGATTTGCAGACGAAGTTACCCAGAGGTCTTCATTTAACTGTGTGGATCGATGAATCGGATGCCCTGAAGCACAGGATCAATGCACTGACAAAAAATGCCTATGCCGGACTGGTAATGGTGCTGATTATTCTGACATTGTTTTTACGCTTCAAAGTAGCCATGTGGGTTGCCGCCGGTATTCCGATCGCTGTTCTGGGGGCTATCTGGATATTCCCGGCAGCCGGTATCAATATCAGTTCCCTTACGGTAATGGCTTTTATCCTTGTGCTTGGTATCGTGGTGGATGACGCCATAGTAGTGGGAGAAAGAGTTTTCGCCCACGAATCCGGCGCGGAGAGTAAACGCCATGCCGCGATTTCAGGTACATTTGAAGTAAGCATACCGGTCATTTTCGGCGTCTTGACAACGATTGCTGCGTTTTTGCCTATCCTGATCGTCGGCGGGCGTATGGGCGCTTTTTTCCAGGTGATCGGCTGGGTAGTGATCGCCTGCCTGGTATTTAGTGTGCTTGAATCACAATTTATCTTACCGGCACACCTTGCGCATAGAAAAACTCAGGGTTTTGTCTTGGAGAATAATTTTCTGGTGCAATCCTGGATAACTTTTCAGAAGAAATTTTCTAACGGCCTGGCGTATATAGCTAACGACATATACAAACCGATGCTGACAAGAAGTATGGAGTGGCGATGGTTAACATGGTCGGTTGCAATGGGCATCCTGATCATTGCCTTCGCACTCATCGTCAGCGGTCGAGTGATCTTTCAATTCTTCCCCGCTGTTGAAGGTGATCGTGTCTACGCCACTTTGATTATGCCGGAGGGTGTCAATGTTGATCTCACCGAAGGCGGCATCCGACAAATCGAAGATGCTGCTGCGAAACTCGGTCAGGAGCTGGACAAGGAAGCGGGATTGCAATATGGCCATGTTATCAAACACGTGCTCTCTTCCATCGGTGTGAATGCAGCACGAAGCAATGGTCCACCCACCTTGACCGCTGGAGGCAGTCATCTGGCAGAAGTAGTGCTTGAACTCGTGCCCATAGAAAAACGGCCAGGTCTGACTTCAACAGAGATCACTGATCGCTGGCGCGATTTGACCGGAGTGATAACTGATGCAGTGGAACTTACTTTTACTTCCAACACCTTCAGTGCAGGTGAGGCATTGCGTTTCGAATTACAGGGCAAAGATGTAGATCAGCTCAGGCGTGCCGCTGCAGATTTACGAGACAGGTTGTCACTTTATCCTGGCGTGATGGATCTGACGGACTCATTCCGAGCAGGAAAGCAGGAAGTGAGACTAAATATACTGCCGCAGGCCAAGCCCCTGGGGCTGACTCTGAATGATCTCGCTCGCCAGGTTAGACAAGCTTTTTACGGTGAGGAAGCCCAGCGAATACAAAGAGGGACCGATGATATCAGGGTCATGGTGCGCTATCCGGAAGCCGAACGAAAATCACTTGACAATCTTGAGAATATGCGGATCAGGACGAATGACGGTACTGAAGTACCATTCAGCACTGTCGCTGATGTCACGCTTGGAAATGGTTATTCATCAATCCAACGAGAAGATCAGCGCCGGGTGGTCAGCGTCATCGGGGATGTGAACAGAACCATCATAGCTCCGGAAGAGTTATTTGCTGCCATTGACAAAACTATGTGCACTAAAGGTACAAATCTTTCGGATGCAATAAATCAATGTACCAATGTCGACTTCCCCTCGGTAACTTACTCACTGGGTGGCGAAGCAAGAGAACGAAACAAGGCAGTGTTCAGTTTGTTCAGTACCGTTCCATTGGCACTGATGGTTATCTATGCATTACTTGCGATACCACTGAAATCCTACATGCAACCACTGGTTATCATGTCAGTTATACCATTTGGTGCAGTTGGTGCGATCGTGGGTCACTACATCATGGGGTGGAATCTGGTATTTTTCTCGCTGCTGGGAATCATTGCCCTCTCCGGAGTGGTGGTAAATGCCAGTCTCGTTCTGGTGGACTATATCAATCGTCGACGACGAGCAGGTGTGCAGGTTTTCGAAGCGGTTACTACAGCGGGTGTGGTTCGCTTCAGACCGATTATTCTGACTTCAGCAACCACCTTCATGGGGCTTCTGCCCCTGATGTTCAACAAGGATCCACAGACATTTATGTTTATTCCGATGGCAATCTCGCTGGCTTTCGGTGTTTTGTTCGCTACTGTCATCACGCTGTTTCTGGTACCCAGCCTGTATCTGATGCTCGAGGATTGGCTGGACTTGATCGGCATGAAGGAAGGTACAGATGACTATGAGAAAGACCCGGTACCCTTGCTAATAGATATCGAATCCGAAACTGAACCGCAAACAGAAACCTGAATCAGGATATTCACAATCTGAAACGAACCAGGCCGGTCGGATCATCGAAAAACCTGACATCCTCCCGAACCGGATAAGTGAACCGGCCTGACTGAAAATTGACGCTGGTTAAAGTTTGTCCACAAATGCACGTAGCTGACGATTAAGTTGTGCCGGCTGATCATAGTGAATCATATGCCCTGCACCATCAATGCTAACGTGTTCTGCACGCTCGAACAATTGGCGCCTGCGCTCCACTTCTACATCGTGGAGAGTCTGTTGATTGCGCAGTTGTTCACGCATCTGCCCCCAGTAGGCCATGGAATGTTCCGCTGTGATCAATAGTACCGGGCACCGAATCCATTTCAGGCGTGCCTCGTTATCATCTGACGAAAAAGATCCCCATACCTGGTGTGCAGCCGAATCCCACTTCCAGATTACGCCGCCTCTTGACACAGGAAAGGTACCTTTTTCGGCTATCAGCCTGGCTGTATCTTCGTTCAATCCGGGATTGTTCCGCATCAATCTTCGATGTGCTTCAGCGTGATTCCGCATCACCCGGGGTTGGGAAACATCCTCTAACAACATCGTAATGCGTTCCCGTTCCATCAACTGCTGATCAGATTCACTCAATTCAAATCGAGGCGGTCCCATGCCATCTATCAGCACCAGGCCATTCACTTCATCTGGAAACAATGCGGTATATTGAGCGGCGATGTGCCCTCCCAGACTATGCGCGATAATTACCGGGTGCTCAAGTGTGCAGTGCAATATCAGTGACCTCAGGTCAGCAATAAAGTGTGACATCGTATAGACTCCGGGATTATCACTATCACCGTGTCCCCGGAGATCCGGAGCAACTACATGGAAATCCTGCCTGAACTCTGCAGCAATGCTGCTCATACTCCAGGAAATATCCCTGATGCCATGTAGCAACACCATGTCAGGTGCCTGCGCATTACCGAAATCCAATCCGGACAGCTGCACGTTACCGCTGTTGAAGAAAAAATGTTCTGGATTTTTCAGATCAGCTAGTTCCGACTGATTCACTTCACCTTTCACTGCTGAATTTCACCCCGCTTATCATTTACCTACGGAAGGCCGCTACGAATTACTCGCTACTAAGAGTCAGTTATACCCGGACAGCAGCCAAAGTATGGATATAACTGATCGATTGTAATCAGAGTGTGTCATACTTGACAACAAAGTTAACATTCAATAACAATCCTCCGGCAAAGCCGGGAGTTTTCGCTTTTAGGAACAATCCTCCGGCAAAGCCGGGGTTTTTCGCTTTAAATGAACGATCATTGCTCATTCGGGGAACAAATTGAATCAGGACAGTTGTATTGACTTGTCTCTGGATTGTTCGGCTCCCTATCAAAGCCATCCAAATTAGGTGACTCGTATGTGTTTCAGAATTCTTATTACCCTGCTTGCTATGTCGATCAGCAACTTTGTTGCGGCAGCTACTGACCCTTTTGATCTTGATGTTGATATTCCCTATACCATCCACAAATTGGATAACGGTTTAACGCTTATTATTCACGAGGATCACAAGGCGCCCATTGTTGCCGTCAATATCTGGTATCACGTTGGATCAAAAGACGAGAAACCCGGCAAGACCGGATTTGCCCATCTGTTCGAGCATTTGATGTTTGAAGGGTCGGATAATTACGAGGGTGACTATCACCAGGCGATCGAGAAAGCCGGTGCAACCACAATGAACGGCACGACGAACTGGGACCGTACCAACTATTTTGAGAACGTTCCGGTCGCTGCATTGGATCTGACTTTGTGGCTTGAATCTGACCGGATGGGTCATCTGTTGGGCGGCATCACCCAGGAACTGTTAGATGAACAACGCGGAGTTGTTCAAAATGAGAAACGGCAGCGCGTCGACAATCAACCATACGGTCAAGCCGGTATTATCCAATACAGGAACATCTACCCGAAAAATCATCCTTATTCCTGGCCAGTTATCGGATCCATGGCAGATCTGGATGCGGCGACCCTCGATGATGTCCGCGACTGGTTCACCCAGCATTACGGAGCAGCAAATGCAGCCATCGTTCTAGCTGGAGATATCACCCCGGCAGAAGCAATCAGAAAAGTTGAATTCTATTTCGGGGATATTCCGTCTGGCCCTCCCCAAACCCGTCAATCCAGCTGGGTTGCTAAACTGGCGGGTACCCACACTCAGGTTAGCTATGATCGTGTGCCTCAAACCATGATCATGAAGTCCTGGAATATCCCCGGTGAAGGGTCAGAAGCAGCTGATTATCTTGACATCATGGGTGCTGTGATGAGCAGCGGTAAAAATTCAAGGCTATATAAGCGCCTGGTGTATGAGGATCAGACGGTAACTTCAATCAGTGCCTACACAGCTACCGGCGAGATAGCCGGAACCTTCGAAATCACCGCGTATCTGAAGCCAGGAGTTGAAAGTAGTGTTGTGAATAAAGCCATTGAGGAAGAAATGTCACGTTTCCTGACCCGGGGACCTACCAAAAAAGAGTTGCAACGCGTCAAAATTCAAGCCCTTGCAGGATTTGTCCGCGGCATGGAGACTATTGGCGGATTTGGCGGTAAATCCGATATCCTGATCAGCAATTACATATTCCATGGTGACCCCCATTTTTACAAGGTGCAACTCGATCGAATCAAGCACGCCACAAAAAAGGACATCGTTGCTGCCGCTAATACCTGGTTAACTGACGGTATGTACGAATTAGAGATCAGACCCTTTCCTGATTTTCACACCACTGCATCGGTTGCCGACCGCACCAAAATGCCTGACGTCACTGCGACGGCAGCAGCCAGGCTGGATAAATTTCAGCGCAAGACACTGAGTAATGGTCTCCAAATTATAGTCGCTGAACGTCATGCCACACCGGTAGTTCAATTCAGGCTGTTGCTGGATGCCGGCTATGCATCAGATCAATTTGCAGTACCGGGAGTAGCCAGCCTGGCGATGAACATGTTGGATGAGGGTACCACCAGCATGGATTCGCTGGAAATTAACGATGCCCTGACCATGTTAGGCGCTGCAATTTCCAGTGGCTCAAATCTGGACACTTCATCGGTTTCCTTATCAACGCTATCCACGACCCTTGACGATGCCCTTGCCATTTACGCTGATGTGGTTTTGCATCCTCTATTCCCGGAATCTGAGCTCACTCGTTTGCGACAACAGCAGTTGAATAGCATTCGCCGAGAGCAAACTAATGCACGATCGATGGGACTACGAGTATTCCCCAGACTGGTTTACGGTACCGGTCATGCCTATAGCAACCCATTGACCGGTTCAGGTACGCTGGATTCTGTGGCTGGAATATCTCTGCAGCAACTGAAGGATTTTCATTCGACCTGGTTCAAGGCTAATCACGCCACACTGGTGGTCACTGGTGATACCACCATGACGGACATTATTCCCAAAATAGAAGAGGTATTCGGGCATTGGCAGAGCGGGAACATCCCGCAGAAAAATATCGGTCATGTTGATCTTCGAGATCATACGCAGTTGTATCTTCTGGATCGACCCGGGGCAGCCCAGTCGTTTATTTTCGGGACTCATGTCACTATACCCAAGGCCAATCCGGATGAAGCAGCTATTCAGGTGATGAATGATATACTTGGCGGCTCTTCCAATTCACGCATCAATATGAATTTGCGAGAAGATAAACACTGGTCTTACGGTGCCTATTCCGGAATTCTCAGTGCCAGGGGCCAGCGAGCATTTTATGTCATTGCCAGCGTGCAGACTGACAAGACCAAAGAATCCATTGCAGAGGCAATGAAAGAGCTGCGTGCATATCTTTCCACACAGCCACCTACCACCGATGAAGTCACAACAAAGAAGATCAGTCTGACCCAATCTCTGGCAGGCCAATGGGAAACCGCAGGATCTGTAGCAGGATCAATCTCCCAGATCGTGCAGTATGGATTACCGGACGACTATTATCGAACCTATGCAAGTAAAGTCGACAACCTGACCGTAGCAGAAGTCAATTCGATAGCCAGGAAGCTGATTAAACCGGAACACATGGCCTGGGTAATTGTCGGCGATAGAGCCAGAATTGAAGCTGGACTCAACGAACTTGGTTACGGTACAGCCATATTAATTGATGCCGATGGTAATCTCATTGCTGACAAGTGATTAACTTGCTGGTTCGCCCGGCTTTGTTGCTATGCGCTCTCCGCATACCTGATCGACTCGAATCTGTCGGGCATCTATCAAGCCGACTTTGACATAGCGTTGCCACAATTCTGCATCATGGAGCGGTACAAATTCACTCGGACTCGACCAATATTCGTTACACAATTTGTGAATCGCGGGGATCAGCCGACGCTCCAGAGAGTTTCTTACATGGGACGGATTGAGTGCTTCATCCCAATAATCGGTGATGTGGTCACGCCACGTGAAGGGTCGTTGCAGAAACGGGGTATCACCATGCCAACCAATGATTGCGACCTTGTCACCGATAATGTTGTCCTCACTAAGCGACCGGTAAAATCGTAATCCTTCATAGTTTGCAACCAGATCCGCATTGGCATAGATACTGGTAGTCAAATAGCCGAAAATCCATCGTTCCGCATACGCACCTCTGGCTAATAATCGTTCCAGGTCCCAGCCACGCTGTTCACGCTTGTAATACTTGAGTCCCTGGGAGAAAAAATGCCCAAACTTGTCTGATCCAACTCGCACCCCGTTTACGTATATTGTGGACCCAATGCCAAAAAAGTAATTTACCCTGGTAACCCAAAACGGCATTCCCCGGAATATGCTGGTATGATTTTTCTGTGGGTATTTTTCCACCAGGGGACTGTCCATTGTCCACCGTTCCATTTTATCAACCCAGTAGACACCGCCCATCTTGTGATACACCTGACGTGCAAATCGGAGTGTATCCCTGTGCCCTCTCCAGTCTGTCACTAATTCCTGCAGCGCCTGGTTTACATGCAGATCCAGCTGTTCAATTGAATCCTTAACCGGGACTAATCGATTGGAATACTGGTCAGTTTCATATCCATCTGCAGTAACCGCCAGCAACAGTATGCATGCAGCGAGGAGTTTTCTGAGTAATGATTGCATGCCTTTATTTTAATCGTTTCCGCATACTGATAACCAGTCAATTCGATTAGCTGGAAGTAGCTGGTACTGACGAGGACAGGAAACGGTTTCGTAAAGTTTCCAGCCCAGTATCAAATGAATGCCTTTGCAACCGGGCACTGGTTGCCGAGGAAGGTCTAGCGACCCAATACGATGCGACCCGAAGCGGTACTCAGGATGATCTCTGCATCT
>CAZNFE010000024.1:0-14893 GCA_964571945.1 uncultured Pseudomonadales bacterium | reverse complement strand
AGTTGTTAAGGTGTTTCAGTTAGTTCGTCATCACCGAGATAGCCGTTGTAGACTTTGCCGTCGGGTAAAATCAGCGTACCAGGACCATTGCGCAGGTCATTCTTGAAGTATCCTGTATAGCGGCTTCCATCTGGCCAGATGATGGTGCCTTTGCCTTCGCGCTTGCCGTTCAGCACCGAGCCTGAGTATTTGGTTCCATCATCCCAAATCTGAGTTTTTTGCTGCACTTCATTTTCTGCATAGCTGTTCAGGCAATGCAGCACGAGTATTAGAGCAATGAGAATGATTGGCATAATGGATTACCGACTGTCAGTGGCGTCAGAAAAAAAGGTTATCGAAGCGGTTTGCGTGTAAATGCCCACTGTTTTTCATTCGAAAGGGTTTTGTTGTATTTATAACCGTCCATATTAAATGTCTTAAGCTGTTCAGCGTTATTAATTCGATTTCTTATAATGAAATTAGCCATATAACCTCTGGCTTTCTTGGCAAAAAAACTGAGTACCCTGTAGCTACCGTTACTGTAATCCTTGAATACCGGGTGAATTACCTTTGCCGACAGATTGTGTGCATGCAGGGATTTGAAATATTCATTTGACGCCAGATTGACGAGTGTCTTGCTTTTGTGGCCGGACAGTTCTTCTGCAATAGATGAGGATAGACGATCACCCCAGAATTGATACAGATCTGACCCGGCACGAGATTTGAGTTTGGCAGCCATCTCCAACCGGTATGGTTGAATCAGATCCAACGGTTTAAGCACGCCGTATAATCCCGATAGAATTCGCACGTGTTTCTGAGCAAAATTCAGATCGCGGGCTGTAAGATTTTCAGCTTCGAGACCCAGATACACTTCACCCTTGAATGCGAGGATCGCCTGCTTGGCATTTTCGCTGGTGAATGGCAGGTGCCATGCATTGAATCGCTCCACGTTAAGCTCAGCCAGCTTATCGCTGATTTTCATCATCCTTCGTAATTTCTTTGCGGGATACTCTTTCAGTATTTCTACCAGTTCGCGTGATTGATCGAGAAAGTCCGGGCTGCTGTACTTGTTGGTGATCGAGGGTGTTTTAAAATCAAGCGTCTTTGCGGGAGAAATCACCGTGAGCATGGGTATGCAACTCTTTAGATTTTAATGAAGGAACTGATCGAATCAAATGGATCTATTGATGCACGAATTGTGCAGCCGTTTTGCCTTGATTCTATCCGAATGGGCATATTAGTCCAGCCAAAATCGAGAAAATCACATTTGCATGTGACTCTCGGTGTTGCTGCGCAATCACCTGCCGTCGTTCAAATTTGATTACATCAAATATTGAACCTGATTCTCGGTGTTTGCTGCGCTTCTACACTCTCGCTATTTGCTTCTGATGTCTCTCGGCGTTTGCTGCGCAAGCGCCTGCCGACTGTTCATATTTGATTACATCAAATATGAACTACATAGACATCGATGACTGGATATTGCAAAATCCCAGAGTTCGAGTGAAGACCAGGATGCTACTGGTTGAGGGTTTTTTCACCGGAGAAAGGGCTCGTAGATGAAAAATCCGTTGAAGCGTTGGGACGTGTTTCTGACTCTGGTCTTCTTTTTGCTCGCTATTCCCGGAGAACATTACGAGGTTTTCTCTCTGCTTGAAGACCAGACGATCTCTTACCGTCATCTCCTGAGACAAGTATATGGTGATCCAACGATCACGCAATTGTCGGATGAAATTGTACTGGTCAGTCTGGATGAAGCACTATACGAGGAATATGGCAGCTTCCCATTCAGACGCACTGATCTGGGCAAAATTGCGGGTATATTAAGCAATATGGGGGCCAGTGTGGTGGTGCTGGACTTTCTCATGGACTTTAAGAGTTCCTATGCCGAGGATGAGCCAACAGCCGGGTATTTTAAGCAGGCAGGCAATGTTCTGTTGGTTTCGTATGCGAATTTCGATGGTGACAAATTTCTCAAATTGACCTACCCCACCGAGGTGCTTGCTGAGTACACCCGTACCGGGTATTCAAATTTAGCACCCACTTCAGCTATCATCGACAATCTGGCCCGACTGCGCGTGCATAAGCAGATCACCAATAATAAGGATGGTTGGCCTCTGGCTGTGCAGGCGCTTGCTATGCATTGGCATGTTGTGCCGACACTTGATGCTGGCACCCTGAATTTCGGTGACCGGTTGTCTGTCCCGCTGGATCAATACAGTGATATGTATATTGATTTTCCGGCCCTTCCCCAGGGTACCCGCTATCTTAGTGAGAGTGGTTTTACCGCACTGGAGATTCTGGATCTGGAAGGGATGGATGAGGAAGAAATTGATGATATGAGTTCCCTGTTCGCTGGCAAGATCATACTTGTTGGGGATACCTGGGAAGTGACCCATGACAGATTCAATACACCTGTTGGACAGGTTTATGGCGTAGAAATCATTGCCGATGCCATCAATACGCTGTTACATGGTGCGCCACTCAGACCTGCTTCCAGCGGAATAGAAATAGCGGTTAGTTTTATCTTTATGCTGCTGCTGCTGGGAACTGGTCTGTTGAAAAGACTGTCGTCAAGATTACTGCTGGCACTTGGAATCTATATTGTGTATATGGCAGCCGTGTCGTGGGCTTATGTATCTGCAGGGCTGGTGGTTTCCATGACTTACTCGATGCTGGCCGGATTTATGGCAATTCTCATAATAAACCTTCGCTTTTATCTGTTAAGCGAACATAGCCAGGCTGTGTCTGCAGCGGATTCAGCTGAGAGTAACCGGATGTTGGGGATGGCATTTCAGGCTCAGGGGCAGTTGGATAGTGCGTTTGAAAAATTCCGACGTTGTCCTCGTGATGAAGCGGTGCACGAATTGATCTACAACCTGGGGCTGGATTATGAGAGGAAGCGCCAGTTCAATAAAGCCGAGGCAGCCTATACATATATTGTAGAATCGGACCCTGATTACCGTGATACGCCTAAACGTATTGAGCGAAGTAAAGCCATGGGTGAAGCCGTGCTGTTAGGAGGCGGGCGTGGATTACCGGGGGGCAGTTCACTGATTTCCGAAGATGGCAGCGTCGAAAAACCAATGTTGGGGCGCTATCAAATTGAAAAAGAACTGGGACAGGGTGCCATGGGAGTGGTTTATCTTGGTAAGGACCCAAAGATAAATCGACAGGTTGCCATAAAGACCATGAATCTGTCCGATGAGTTCGATGCGGATGAACTGGCGGATGTAAAGGAAAGATTTTTCAGAGAAGCTGAATCCGCCGGGCGATTAAATCACGCCAATATCGTTGCCATCTATGATGCCGGGGAGGAACAGGATCTGGCCTATATTGCCATGGAATTGCTCAAAGGATATGACCTTGATGAGCATATCAAGCCAGACACGCTGCTGCCCCTGGAAACGGTAATCAAGATCTGCATCCAGGCTGCAGAAGCATTGGATTATGCCCATGCAGAGAAAATCGTGCACCGGGATATAAAACCTTCCAATATTATGTACAACCCGGAGGACGGGTTAGCAAAGATCACTGATTTCGGTATTGCGCGAATTACAGATTCGAGTAAAACCAGAACCGGGACGGTACTGGGCACTCCTAACTACATGTCGCCGGAGCAGTGCATGGGAAAACGGGTTGACGGGCGCTCTGACCTGTTTTCATTAGGCGTGGTTTTATATCAACTCATCTCTGGTAAGCTGCCGTTTGCCGGTGAATCTATGGCAACGTTGATGTATTCCATCGTGAATGATCCACCGGTTGACATAAAAAAGGTAAAACCCGATATACCGCCGACACTACGAAAGGTGATTCATAATGCCATGGGGAAAAAGGTGGACAAACGCTACCAGACTGGAAAGAAACTGGCACAGCATCTCAGCATATGTCTGGAACGGCTTGCCAGCGAAAAAAAGGCGGTAAGTTGATGAGTTTAAAGGGGAAATTGCAAATAGTAGAAGCCACCGATGTTGGGCAGGTCCGTGATCATAATGAGGACTTTATTGCATCGGATGCCAGTCGGGGTATCGCTGTACTCGCTGATGGTATGGGCGGTTTAAATGCAGGAGAAGTTGCCAGTTCGATGTCAGTTCATGTGGTCATGGATGAATTGCTTGGTCTGGTCGACGAAACTTCAGATTTGCAACAGCCGGGAAGCAAATCGGGTGACTCGCAGGATCTGGTGAAAGAAGCCGTGCAGGCAGCTGTAGAAAACGCCAACAGCGCTGTCTTTCACGTCTCGCAGACGCAACCCCAGTGTCGCGGAATGGGTACTACCATTGTTACGGCACTCTTTAATGATAACAAAATTGCAGTGGGACATATCGGAGACTCACGCATGTATTGCTATCGTGATGGTGAATTGAGTCGGATCACCAAAGATCACAGTTTCGTTCAGGATTTGATTGATAAGGGGCTATATACAGAAGATCAGGCTAGAAATTCATCGCAAAAAAATGTGGTTACCCGAGCACTCGGAATAGCACCTGCTGTTGAGGTGGAAGTACATACCCATGATGCGCTTGTGGGGGACTTGTACCTGATGTGCTCGGATGGGCTCTCGGATCTGGTAACCGACGCGGACATTCAGAAGATCATCGAACTGTTCGGCGCAGATATGAAAGGAATGGCAGCACAACTGATTGCGATAGCAAATGCGAATGGGGGCAAGGACAATATATCGGTCATTTTGATTCGAGTTAAAAAAGCATATCCTGCTGGCAAGAATCTATTGCAAAAAATCGTAGCCTGGTTTGATTAAAGCGAAAACCCCGGATTTGCCGGGCAGGCAGGAAATTGACGGATCGACCCGGCAACCCGATGAATGGGACTGTGCACATGCAAGCAGAGTGTCTATGATATAGATATCAAATCAGGGCATCAGGGGTATTGTGGCACTTTAGAGGAATATCAATACCGATAGCCATGCAGGGTAGGATTGACACAGCGTTGAGCGCAGGATAGCCAGGAGGCTGATATTTATCAGCGTTTTCCAATCGATCAAAATGCTACGTGAATCAGGAGAGTGTGAGATGAAACTGAAACTTATAGGAATGCTGGGGCTTTGTGCCTCATTGCTCCTCGGCATGAGCCTGTCAGTAGTTGCCAAGGAACCACCATTGGCTAAGTTGGTGCAAGTCAAGGGAAGTGTGCAGTACACCAGAAATGGTACTGATTGGCGGAAAGTACGTCGGACCAAATACCTGTTCTCCGGCTACCAGATAAAAACAGGTAAGTCAGCTTCCGGGAAGTTGGTTAATCGGAAAACCGGTATGGTGCAGGCTCTTGGAGCGAATAGCCAGATCAAGGTTGGTTCAGATTCGATCCAATTGATTACCGGCAGTTTGTCTGAACCAAAAGCTCAATCAGGCAGCATCTTTCAGGGCTTATCCAATAAATTTGCCAGGGCGCAGAGATACACCACGGTGCGTCGTGGTATATCCAAGCAGGAAGACAGTTGTAATCCAAAGGTGCGAACAATCAGGAAGCTGGCACTGTCTGCCGATTATCCGGATCTAGTCTGGCGAAATGCCTGTCCGGAGTATTCCTATCGGCTGGTGATCGATGACAGGTCTGTAGAAGTTCCTGCACAATCAACCGCAGAGATGATCCGTTACAAAGTGCAGGATGTCGCACCGGGTGATCATTCATATCGAGTTGAAGTTCTGGATAATGATGGTGTGGTATATATACCAAAAAAAGATAGTGTATTCAGTGTGATGTCAAAATCGGCAGCAAAGCAACTGAATTCCCAAACCAAATCGGTAAAGGATGACGTGTTTGTACTCGCTGACATATTGGAAGCAAATGAATTATTTGTAGGGGCGATGGATGCGTATCGTGAGTATTTTGCTGAAAACCCGGATGATAATGATATGCGGCCGTTGCTGATCAAATCGTACAACGATTTGAAATTAAGTAATCTGAAACGCAATGAAGCCCGACTCTATAATGCATCTTTGGAGGAGGATTTTTAGAAGATTCTCCAGCAGGCTTGTGCGACGCGCCAATCATTCAGGTAATGGATTCACCGTTTCGCACGCATTATCCAGTCGGTTACGAAAAAAAGCCCTATAAACGCCTGAAAACATTAGGTAATATGTTTTTGGGCGTTTTTGCTTTTATCCGGGATGACAGAAACTGTCCCGCAGCAGTGAGATGAGACACCTGAACCGGATATTTCCCGGGTCAGTTCGATGAGACCCTTGTGTGATTCTACAAGTGATCCAGGATGGATTAAAAATGAGAAGGCTATTAAAAAGATACGATGTAGGTGCACTGGTACTGTTCTTTTTGCTGGCGGTAGTGCTTGAATACCAGGAAGCTTTCTCTCTGCTGGAAGACGAAACTCTTTCCTATCGTCAGATTCTCAGAACCTACCAGGCTGATGCTGACATGACCGCACCATCCGAGGATGTGGTCATCCTCTATACGGATGAGGAATTTTATAGTGAATATGATAAATTCCCTCTTACCCGAGTTGATCTTTCCACGCTGGTTGCTGATCTGAAGAAGATGGGTGCAAAGGTGATCGCCATCGACTTATTGCTGGATTTTAACAGCGCGTATGGAGAAGACCCGACGCTGGAAGATGCCTTCAAAGAAGCCGGTAATGTGGTACTGGTTTCCCAGGCAGAATTTGAAAATGATCAATATGTTCGTCTGAATCGCGCCATCGACCGGTTTGCTGATGTCACCACCAGCGGTTATTCGAACATCAGTTCAAATAGTGCCCTCAAAGAGACCATGGCAAGGCTGCGCGTCTACCCGCAGATTGCAGCACAAGAACAGGAAGGATGGCCGTATGCGGTGCAGGTCGCAGCCACTTTCCTGGATCAAACGCCGGTTCTCGAAAGACATGAATTGTCGCTGGGGGAGAATCTGAAGATAGATCTTGATCAGTTTGGTGACATGTATATTGATTACCCGCTGTTACCGCCGGATGGTATGGGCGGCATACCGAGATTGCATGATGCGATCGGTATCTCTGCACTGGATCTGATCTTCGCAGAGGACGAAGAGGAACTGGAGGAACTCAGTTACCTGGTCGAAGGAAAAATAGTGCTCATCGGAGAAGTCGCCGAGGTCGCACACGATGATTTTGAAACCCCGGTTGGTAATGTATTCGGGGTGGAAATAATCGCTGACAGCATTTCCACGATATTGAAGGGTGCACCTCTGCAGGCAGCCTCTCTCGGGCTGGAAATACTGTTGGCAGCACTCTTAATGCTCGGACTGTACAGTACGACGTTCCTGCAAAACCCGCTACCCAGAACATTGTTAGCCACCGTCTGCTTCATCATTTACATTGCGTATGTTTGTATGGCGTATATCTATCAGAATACTATTTATTCTATGAGTTATGTGTTGATCGCGGGTTTCTTATCAGTGCTCGTGATCAATCTGCGGTTTTACCTTGAAGAAAGGGGACAAAAAGCGTTGATCCGGTCTGCATTCGGCCAGTATCTATCGCCAAAAGTTGTTACTGACCTGGTCAAAAACCCTGGTAAATTGAGTCTGGGCGGTGAAGAACGTGAAATGACCGCCTATTTTTCTGATATTGCCGGTTTTTCCACTTTTTCTGAAACATTGAATCCAACTCAATTGGTACTGTTGCTGAATGATTATCTGACGGAGATGTGTAATATCATCATTCGTTCCGAGGGGACCGTGGATAAATTCGAAGGTGATGCAATTATTGCTTTTTGGGGAGCACCCACCCTGCAACCCGATCACGCGAAACTGGCCTGTTACGCAAGTATTGAAATGCACCAGCGCCTGGCTGAATTGAGGGTGAAGTGGTCTGCACAGAATCACCCGGATATCAACGTCAGAATGGGAATTAATACCGGTGCAATGCTGGTCGGAAACATGGGTTCAGCGCAAAGAATGAATTACACCATGATGGGGGATGCGGTAAATCTGGCCTCAAGGCTGGAAGGTGCTAACAAGGTGTATCAGTCGGATCTGATGATTTCTCAGAACACGTATGATCGCGTGGTGGATTATGTGGATGTCAGGGAACTGGACACCATAAGAGTGGTTGGTAAGAGTGAAGCGGTAACTGTTTACCAATTGTTAGATCGAAAGGGTCTGGTTACAGGTTCCATGGCAGATCTTGTCGATCTCTATAATCAGGGACTCGATCTTTATAAAGCGCGTGATTACGTAAAGGCTGTCGAGAAATTCAATCAGGGAATTGCAATTCATGCTGATGATGGTCCCTGTCTTACTTATATCGCCAGGTGCCAGCAATATCTGGAGAATCCACCTGCCAATGATTGGGATGGTGTATTCACGCTGGTTGATAAAGGATGATCAGCATCCCTGTCGAATGAATGCAACGCTTGCCAACCTGAGAATGAGCACCACTATGAGTTTACAAGAATGAGTTTACAAGAATGAGTTTACAAGAATGAGTTTACAAGAATGAGTTTACAAGAAAAAATCGAGCAAAAAATTGCAGATGCTATTCCCTGTAAGCATCTTGAAGTAGTCAACGAAAGCAACAAACATAATGTTCCTCCCGGATCTGAATCACATTTCAAGGTGGTACTGGTATCCGATGCGTTTGATGATCAGAAGCTGATTGCGCGACACCGGCAGATTAACAGGATTTTGGCAGACGAGTTGCAGCAGGGATTGCACGCACTTGCCATGCATACTTATACAGAATCCGAGTGGCGAGAACAGCAGGGTGATGCACCCATGTCGCCTCCCTGCCGGGGAGGTGGTTAGCAAGGCATCGGCTGCTATGTCGAACAAAAAAAAGTGGCAAAGAAAAACCCAGACGTCTCTCACTCACAATGGTATTGAGCTGAAAGTTGCACTCAGCTACGCCAAACGAAAAACTCTGACGCTGTATGTGTACCGGGATCATCGAATTGAACTCCGGGTACCTGAGCGATGTCCGGTTAGCGAGATCGATGCATTTCTGCGTTCAAAATGTGACTGGATCATCAACAAACAAAACCAGTTGCAAAGACTACCGGATCCTGTTTGCCATCAGTTTTGTGATGGTGAATTACATAGCTATCTCGGTGAGCAGCATCCTCTGATGCTGCTCCGGGGCAGACCAAAACTGGTTGAAAAATTGTCGGATTCAATCGTTGTCAGATCACCCGATCCGGGGAATCCCGATACGGTTAGAAAAGCACTGGAACACTGGTATCGGGAAATGGCATTGCTTGAGTTTCCGGATCGACTGGATATCTGTTACAAGTCGATGCAACATCTGGGTATCCCCATGCCTGGCCTGAAGGTCAGAAAAATGAATGCGCGCTGGGGCAGTTGTTCAACATCGTCCGAGATTTGCCTGAATTCGATGCTGATTCAGAAGCCGCTGGCAGCGATCGACTGCGTCATTACCCACGAACTGTGTCATCTGCTCGAGTTCAGTCACAACAAGGCATTTTATGCACTGCTGAGCAGCATAATGCCGGATTGGAAACAAAGGGAATTGTTGCTTGGAAATGATTTGAATTAGTTCATTTCCCCTTCACTCAGCTCACCAGTTTGAATCTCTGCCAATCCGAATAAGTGCCAGGGCTACGCCTGAGGCAGGTAATGCCTGTCTGGGACCGTTGGCGGCAGGATCGGTCCGACGTTTCGGCCGCCATCGAGCTCCAGGGTGGTCCGACACTTCGGTGGATTTATGTGTGTCTCAGACAGGCATTACCTGCCTCAGGCGCGGATTTCAGGTAACAGAAAGTGCTAATTCCGGATAGGATCTATCTGGTGATGGCCAGCATATCCGCCAGTGCGGGCCAGATATTATCCAGTATAATCTGCTGTGCCTGGGCTTTCGGATGTATGCCATCGGCTTGCATCAAGTCAGTGTGGGTCGCGATCCCATCCAGTAAAAAAGGCAGCAGTGATACGTTGTTGGCCACAGCCACCTCTGAGAACGCATGGTAAAAAGCATCGGCATAACGCTTCCCGTAATTTGGGGGTAACCTCATCCCAACCAGCAATACACGGGCATTGGCTTGCAGTGACATGCCAACCAATCGATTCAGGTTGGAGCGAATCTTGCTGATCGGATAACCCCGCAGACCATCGTTACCGCCCAGCTCGATGATAACAACGTGTGGCTGGTATTTTTCTAGTGCCTGAGGAAATCTGATTAAACCTCCGACTGTTGTTTCACCACTAATACTCAGGTTCTTAACCCGGTAGGTTGCTGCCTGTCTCAGTAATCGCTCTTTTAACAGATTTACCCAACCCCGTTCCTGTTCGATTCCATATCCAGCGCTTATACTGTCTCCCAGAATGATTATTGTGATCGATTCAGGGGTTTTGAGTTGGGTCAAACCGGAATCGGGAAGGGATTCCGCTGAAATCGGAAAATTGGTGAGCAGGAACACAAATGCAGCGAGATATTTCATGAATGGACGTGCCGTTGAAATAATGGTCAAAGCCGAGAATCTGGGCAAAACGGTCGATACTTCGGCCGGTCAGCTTACGATATTGAGAGGGATTTGTCTTGAAATCAAGAAATCCGAATCAGTCGCTATTGTGGGTGAATCCGGATCAGGCAAATCTACTCTGCTGGGTTTGCTGGCTGGGCTCGATATACCTAGTCTGGGTGAAGTGTATCTGGGCGGTGTTGAGATAACGGCGTTGAGCGAAGAGGACCGAGCCAGGGTCAGAGGCGAATCAGTAGGGTTTGTATTTCAGTCGTTTCAGCTCCTGGCAAGTTTGACTGCAGTCGAGAACGTCATGTTGCCGGCCGAATTGAAAGGTGAGTCAGATGCCGGGAGTAAGGCGCAGGCGTTACTTAAGCGGGTTGGACTGGAAAATCGTGCGCATCACTACCCGCGTCAGCTTTCCGGAGGTGAACAACAGCGAGTAGCAATTGCCAGAGCATTTGCATCGTCAGCACGAGTTTTATTCGCTGATGAACCGACTGGTAACCTGGATACCAAAACGGGTAGCCTGGTGATTGAATTATTGTTTGAGTTAAACCAGGAGTTTGGCACGACACTGGTGTTGGTAACCCACGATACGCATTTGGCTTCCCGATGTGATCGTGCCATTCATATCGATTCAGGAATGCTGATTGCAGGCGAGAAACATAATCGCAACGAATCTGAAAATATTGTTGAAGCGAAATGAATGCGGTAAATCTCATCCTGGCGTTTAAGTTGCTTTGGCGGGATTGGCGAGCGGGAGAATTAACCCTGTTGCTGGCATCCCTGGTGATAGCAGTTGGCACGGTCACTACCATTACATTGTTTGTCGATCGGCTGCAACAGGCGCTGGTTTCCGAGTCATCCAGTTTTATCGCAGCGGACTGGGTAGTTTCATCATCAAAACCTGTTCCTGATGCATGGCTCGACAAAGCGAACGAATTGGATTTGGAACAAGCTGTACATCTGAGTTTTCTTTCCATGGTGTTCTCTGCAGAGAGAGCGCAGTTTTCGTCGGTAAAAGCAGTGAGTTCCAAATATCCTTTACGGGGCGAATTGATTGTCTCGGACACCCCGTTTGTCGGTGGATCAGTCATTGGGCGGGGTCCATTGCCCGGTGCCGTATGGCTGGAATCAAGATTGATGCCCTCACTGGATCTGTCTGTGGGAGACCGGTTGGATGTAGGTTCTGCCAGTTTTGTGGTATCTCGCGTACTCATCCGGGAACCCGACCGGGGTGGCGGGTTCAATAATATCGGTCCCAGGGTGATGATGAACTTGCAGGATGTGCCTCGAACAAAGGTGGTTCAGCCCGGTAGCAGGTTGACTTATCGATATCTGTTTGCCGGGGAAGAAAGTAAATTGCAGCAGTTCAAAAACTGGTTAAAACCACGACTGGGGCAGGATTATCGTCAATTTGGTGCAAAACAGGGAACCCAGGGGCTTGGTAAGACATTGGAGCGAGCCGAACGATTCCTGTTGCTGGGTGGATTGCTAGGCGTGATTCTTGCCGGTGTTGCTATTGCCTTATCAGCACAGCGTTTTTCAATCAGGCACTTCGATCATGTCGCTATAATGAAATCGCTGGGGGCAACCGCAGCGAGGATTAACACCCTTTACTCCATGGTATTTATAATCATTGGCATGCTTGCTACTGCCACTGGCTGTGTATTGGGTTGGATCGTTCAGTTGGGTGTTGTGGAACTGTTGGCACCGTTCATACCGGTAGCGTTACCTGATCCGGGCGCAAGACCATTCATGGTTGGAGCTGTCACGGGTTTTGTGTGTCTGTTGTCATTTGCTCTGCCGCCCATAATGAAACTACGGACAATTTCACCAATCAGGGTATTACGTCGAGATCTGGGTGAACCAGGCATGCGGGACAGGATTACCTGGGTGTTCGGTATCGGCGGGTCCTGGCTGTTGATGTGGTGGTATAGCCAGGATTTGGAACTCACGATGCTGATATTTGCCGGATGCACTGGTGCTGTATTGATACTCGGTGCGGTCGCCTATTCCCTGTTGCGTTCGGGTCGGGTCCTGGGGATGCAGGCGGGAAGCGTGTGGCGTCTCGCGCTGGCAGGCATGCAAAGGCGAGGGCAGGAAAATACACTGCAGATTCTGGTTTTTGGTCTGGCTATTATGTTGTTGCTAATTCTCCTGTTGGTACGAACTGCGCTGATTGATGAGTGGAAGGCACAGATTCCGGAGAAAGCTCCGAACCATTTCGTGATCAACATTGCACCGGATGAAGTGGCGCCAATAAATGAAATGCTGCGCAGCAAGGGGTTTGAGTCGCAACCATTATATCCCATGATCAGCGGCAAAATTTCTAAAATCAACGGTCGAAGCACTGCTGAACTGGAAGTTGAATTACAAGCGAAACGCAGTACTCAAAGAGGCCCTCGTGCGAGCTCAAATCGGAATTTAACATGGATGCAGGCTTTGCCTGCGGACAATCAGATCATTCGTGGTGCCTGGTGGGCTGACAACTATCATGGTGAGGCTCTGGTCAGTGTCGAACGTGACTTCGCGATATCCAATGGACTCAAAATCGGCGATGAACTGAAATTTGTTATTCGGGACAGAGAAGTGGATGCGCGCATCACCAGTATCCGGTCCGTGAAGTGGGACAACATGAGGCCTAACTTCTATATTATTTTTTCTCCTGGCGCCCTGGATGATTTTCCCTCGACCTACATGACAAGCTTTTTTCTGGATAAGGATGAGAAGCTGTTCCTGAACAAACTGCTTCGGGAATATCCGACCATAACTGTACTTGAGGTCGATGCTATCATCGAGCAGATTCAGAGAATTATCAGTCAGGTCACGCTCGCCATCGAACTGGTGTTGGCGCTGATTATGGTTTCCGGTGGGTTAGTGCTGCTTGCCAGCATTCAGGCAAGTATGGATGAGCGCTGCCACCAACAGGCCATTTTGAGGGCACTGGGTGCCAGTCAGAGATTGGTACTGGGTAGTTTACTGGTAGAATTTTCAGTACTTGGTTTCTTTGCCGGAATTTTGGCAACAATGGGGGCCGAAGTTACGGTATTTGGCCTGGAAACTGAAATCTTTGAATTGGAATACAACAGTCATCCATGGCTGTGGCTACTCGGTCCACTTGTAGGTACCTTGATGATTGGTATGCTTGGCACGGTCGCAACGAGACGTGTCGTACAGATTCCACCGATCACGATTCTACGTGAACTGGCGTAGATATAACTCTTCATAATTTCGCTAGACCTGACCCCACGAACTCTAATATGTGACCATATATGATCACATATATCAGCATTTTGTTCTAAAAATGAAAAAAACTCCACTTTTTGTCAATTATGTTCTTGTTCATCTTCATTTTTTCGGTTTAAATACCAGCCAATTCCCTGATTCGTTTTGTTAAGTAATGTTGCCTTGAACACTAAATGATGTGAACCGTATGCCAGTAAGAATTAAAAACATCCTGATCGGGCTAGGCACCGGATGCATGCTGCTTAGCCTCAGTCACTGGCAGATAAGTGTGGTGCAAGCAACGCATCTGGCAGAACCTTATCACGCCAGCAGCACATCAGCTGACACAGCAGTTACCACTGATGGTCGGGGGGAAGCTGCGTTAGAGCTGCCAGATCTATTGCCGGATTTTTCCGCGCAACCGATCCATATCAGAAAGAGCAGTTTTGTTGCATTCGTATTACCCTTTGTCGAAAAGGAGAATCAGCGCATAGATTCACTGCGCCAGAAACTCCAGAGGATGCAGGCTTCCGCAGAGCGGACGGATCAGGAGATCGCCTGGCTGGCAGTTCTTGGTCGCAGTTACCACTTATCCACCGATGTAACTGATGCCGCGTTTATGCCCCGTTTGCTGAGGAGAATCGACCTGTTGCCGCCTTCGTTGGTTCTGGCTCAGGCAGCGATAGAGTCAGCCTGGGGAACCTCCCGTTTCGCGCAAAAGGCAAATAATATTTTTGGACACTGGTGTATGAAACCGGGGTGCGGCCTGGTGCCAAGAAATCGGCCTGAATTTGCTCATTATGAGGTGCGCCGATTTGAAAGTGTGGAACAATCGGTACATCGGTATTTCATGAACCTGAATACGAATCGTGCATACCGGGATTTACGAGAGATTCGTGCGTGTCATCGATCAGCGGGGGAAACCCTGAGTGGGCCCGTAATGGCGGGGGGGCTAGTGGCCTACTCAGGGGGTGGTACGAAGTATATCCAACTATTGCGCGATGTGATTCGGGTGAATGCATGGACGGCACTGGATGGTGGTACTGACAGGATGTTCACCTCCGGTTGCGATACGGTAGAGGATCGATTGGCACCGCTTGAAATTGCCATGCTCGATCTGTAAAGCGGTCAATGGGTGCGAGATCCGAGTTTCGAGCACTAAGCTGCTGATTTATATTTATAGTAAAATTCCTGTAATTGTTGTTTCAGTTAGTTCTTGTCAGGAAAGTACCATTCTGGCGATCAATCCAGCATAATCGAATTCGCCGCAAGCCATT
>CAZNFE010000023.1:13535-15307 GCA_964571945.1 uncultured Pseudomonadales bacterium | reverse complement strand
CTGCTGGCCGCCAGGATTTCCGGTCCTGCCAGGACGGCCTTTCCGGAAAATGAAGCCGCTGGCAAGACGGAGAGCGATCTAAGTAAACATTTGCAAAAATCAGACAACATTAATGTTGTTGTGTTTGCCGATACCGATCTGTTGTCTGATCGAATGTGGGTCCAGGTGCAAAATTTTTTCGGCAAGCGTATTGCGACGCCATTTGCAGATAATGGTGGATTGGTAGTCAATGTATTGGACAACTTCAGCGGTAGCTCTTCGCTGATAGGTGTTCGCAGCAGAGGTCAATTTACCCGGCCATTTACAGTCGTACAGAACCTGCGTAGGGAAGCTGAATCGCGGAATCTGAAGAAAGCCGATGAGTTACAGATGAGGTTAAACGAAACCGAACAGAAACTAGCCGAATTGCAGCAGAATCGGAAGGAAAAAAGCCTGGTAACCCTGACCCCGGAACAGCAACAGGCCGTGGTCGAATTTCAGGGTGAGAAATTGAAGATTAGAAAGCAGCTGCGAGAAGTTCGACACCAGCTCGATAAGGATATCGAGAATCTGGGATCAACATTAAAGTTTATCAATATTGCATTGATACCAATATTGCTGACCATCATTCTGCTGGCGTTTAACTACCTATCTTCCGCTGCAAGGAAGAGTCGTACCGGAGGAGTGCTGAAATGAAATACAAGATGACTCCAGCGCTATTGGTGGCCATTGTATTTATGGCGGCGCTGGTCTACCTGTTTGGAAACACAGAGAGTGATTCAGACTCCAGGATAGGACAAAAGCTGTACCCTGAACTCAATGCTTTGCTTGAGTCTGTGGATAAAATCAGCATCCTCACCAGCGACCATCAAGCCACGATTGAAAAGACAGATGGCATGTGGAAGGTCGCAGACCGAGATGGGTATCCTGCCAGTTTCGAAATCCTGAGCCAGTTTCTCGACAGCCTGCAGCAGGCCAGGTATCAGGAAAAGAAGACATCGAAGCCTGAAAATCATGAGCAAATGGGACTATCTGACCCCGATGCTGAGAATAGCACAGCCAGAGGTGTGAAAGTATTTTCAGGCGACCAGCAACTGGCTGCGTTGATTCTGGGGAAGTCTTCGTCCCAACTGGATGGCACCTATTTCAGGTTTTTCGATGACGATCAGGTATGGCTAATGGATCAATCCCTGACCGCGGTTGCTAATCCGGCAGAGTGGCTGGAGCCGGGAATAATCGATATTCCGGAAGAAGATATTGTGAAAGTGATTCAACGCAATGCTTCAGGTGACAGTATCACAGTAACAAGGACGGACGGGGCGGCATCGAACTTCATGCCCGCTAAGATTCCTGCTGGCAAGAAACTGAAGTATCCTGCGGCCGCGAATCAACTGGGGCGTGCGCTGGTCAATGTCAATCTGGAGGACGTACAGAAAGCAGGTGACTTCGACTGGTCTGGCGCAAATACGACGGACTTTTATACCAGCAAAAATCTGCATCTAACGATCAGGTCGAAGGATATCGAAGGCAAATATTATATTGCAGTTACCGCCGATGTTACTGAACAATCGGAACAAAATGAGCAGGCTGCGAAGCTATCAGCCAGATTGACTCCATGGATATATCTGGTGAGCAAAATTACATACGATGATTTTGCCAGGACCGGGTCTGATCTCTTTGACGATCAGGTTAAAGATGCTGATAGTAGCAAGGCTGGCAACCAGGAGTAGGGCGCTCGGCCGGTGTCAAAAGTTCGCTTCCGCGAATTTTAACTTACCTCTCGTCATTTGCTG
>CAZNFE010000023.1:0-13435 GCA_964571945.1 uncultured Pseudomonadales bacterium | reverse complement strand
GCCGGTGTCAAAAGTTCGCTTCCGCGAATTTTAACTTACCTCTCGTCATTTGCTGCGCAATGACTGCCGGTGTCAAAAGTTCGCTTCCGCGAATTTTAACTTTCTAATGTTGCTATGATCTGGCCTTCTTCAACCGGGTCTTCCGGATTTACCAGTAACCCGGTTACCTTACCGGCACAGGGTGCCTCAACCGGTATCTCCATTTTCATTGATTCAAGGATCATGAGGGCATCCTCCTCTGCAACCTGACTGCCCACTTCCACGAGGATCTTCCAGACTGTTCCGGTTACTTCCGACTCCACTTTTTGTTCTGCCATCTTTGACTACTCCGCCGCTTAACGTATTCGTTTGACCTTAATTCTTGCCCGGTAACCTTCCACAGTCAGCACGTTAGACCCGAGGAAACCTTTGCGCATCCTGATTTTTTGGCCGATCTTGAATATAAACTTCGAGTTTGAAGATTCTCGCCAAACCTGATCGTTGTCAAGAGTTAAATAATCAACTCCGAAGTCATCTGTCGTAATATCCACAATGGTTGCTGCCATGGTTGGTTTTTCCACGCCCCCGGATTTCGATTTTCTAAGTGGAAAAGCCTGGTTATCCCGCGTTGCTTTTTTGTCTGCAGCAGGCGGATTAGCAACTTCATCAGAAACAATGGTTGTTGTACTTCCTTGCTCCGTGGCTGCAAGTGGTACAGGATCAGTGGTAGCTGTTGAATCAGACACAGGCAGCGAAGCAGATTCGGTGCTGGCTGGATTACTGACACTTTCACTGATTGATTCTACAAGTACTTCATGATTGCTATCGAAACAAGCCAGACGTTTTCTGGATTCCTTGATACTGGTGCACTTGCCAGCATGGTCAAAACAGCTCAATCGTCGAAAGTCATCTTTGATGGCAGCGCAGGGCCCGGCTGTCGCTGCAAGGGGAACACAGTACAACAATAATAGCAGGACATATTTCATAGCAGTCACCCGGTAATTGCCTGATATGCGAGAACCCGAAATTCCCGGCGTATGGGATAGGAAGATGAGGGCATTAACTGGGTCAACAGTATTGCGATCAGCTCTTCTGCCGGATCGACCCAGAAGTAGGTGCTGGCAGCACCACCCCACGCAAATTCCCCGGCTGTTCCGAGGATATTTGCCTTTGCCGGATCCAGCATGACAGAGAAGCCCAGGCCGAAACCAATACCATCATAGGGGGTTTCAGAAAAAACAGGCTGGCCCATACTGGTTAAATCGCCATTATCTGGCAAGTGATTCGCAGTCATCAGTTCAACCGTTTTTCGACCCAGTATTCGCTCTCCTTCGAATTCCCCCTTGTTCAGCAGCATCTGGGCAAAGTGCAGGTAATCGCGAGCTGTGGATACCAGGCCGCCTCCACCGGAGAGATAAGAAACTTCTTGAGTATAGTGGCTGGTTTCGGGGGAGTCGGCAAGTTGCATACCGTCATCAGCTGTTCGTTCATAATTCGCTGCGAATCTGTGAATTTTGTCTTCAGGTACAGTAAATCCGGTGTCTACCATACCCAGAGGTTCGAATATCTGATCCTGCAGGAAGCGATCGAAGCGCTCCCCCGAGATCAACTCAACCAGATATCCGCAGACGTCAGTTGCGACACTGTAACTCCAGCGGCTTCCCGGGGTAAATAGCAGTGGCAAGTGCGATAGTTTGCTGACCATTTCCTCAAGGGTGTTCGATTCGCTCACACCCCTGTCACGATAGAGTGCATCAACCACGGAAGTTCGCATGAACCCATAGGTAAAACCGGCTGTATGCGTGAGCAGGTCTCTGATGGTGATTTGGCGATCTGCGGGTCGGGTTTTGTATTCTTCAGTATTGCCGGAAATGTATACTTCCATCTCCTCTAGTGATGGGATAAATCTTGCAACTGGATCATCTAACTGGAAATGGCCATCCTCGTACAGCATCATCAATGCAACGCTGGTAATCGGTTTACTCATGGAGTAAATACGAAAGATGCTATCTTCTGAGACCGCTTTATCGGCTTCAATATCCATCTTACCCTGACAACTAAAATGCGCGATCTTTCCGTATCGCGCTACCAGCGTCAGGGTACCCGGCAGCTTCCCTTCATCGATGTACTTCTGAGTCATCAGGTCTATCTTTACCAATCGTGGTGTGGACAGATGCAGATCTTCAGGGGTAACTTTCATAGCGCCTCATCGGTAATCATTGTGCTAGTATGAAACTGGAATCCAAAATTAACATGAAACAAAGTATTTGTCTCATGGGGCACTTTAAAAACGTACGCAAACCGTGCCTTTACCGGCTGGTTCTGAGATAAATGCTGGCCAGAACATGTGATGAACACAGACATGATCTACATTGCACTGGGGTCAAATCTGGGAGATTCCAGACAATTGATTGTTGCTGCCATGAACAGGATTGAAGAGCAGCAGTGCGGTCCCGTAATCAGATCATCCTTATGGTGCTCCGAACCCGTCGACTGTCCGGAAGGATCTGCAGATTTCGTCAATGCGGTAATCGGTTATAAGGCTGGTTCAGGAGAGAATCCAGGGGCACTGTTGGGCCGACTCCAGCGCCTGGAAACCGAGTATGGTCGTGCAGCGAATCAAGTTCGTAATTCACCCAGGTACCTTGACCTGGATATAATCTGTTTCGGAAATCTGGTGCTGCATACGCCAACACTCACGATCCCACATCCGCGGGCGCAAGAGAGAGCATTTGTTTTATTGCCGCTGCTGGAAATTGCACCGGACCTGATATTTCCGGATTCACGATTAACTGCCGCACAGCTTGTAAGTGAGATTTCAACTGAAGGGGTCGTGCGATTGCAGGAATAACCGCTAAGCTAATATTCCTGTGGAAGCTGGATTTCACCCCTTTACGTGTCAGAGGCGCTTAGCCATCTCCCTTGGGACGAAACGCCGGCATTGGAAAGGGTGACACACTGCTGCCCTTGGCTTCACTGATTTTTACCATCCCTTCCTTGGTTACTTCATCAATGCGGACAATTGCGTGCATGGGAATGTAGCTTCGCTTCACTCCATCAAATTCAGACTTGAGTTTTTCTTCGCTGGGATCAACCAGCATCTGCGACCGCTCGCCGAATATTAATTCCTCGATCTCAATAAAGCCGTACAGGTCACTTTGGAATATATTCCTTGCGTAAAGCTCGTAGATTTGGCCCTGATTGTAGAAAATTATTTTGAAGATCTGTGATTTGGCCATATGTTTCTCTCACGTAACGACAGCAAGATTATCTGAATATTTCGGACTAAGCTATCTATTTGACTGCTATATGGGGCTGAAAAAGCAGATATCAACCAGCAATGAAACACATTGATACAGTGACAATCGAAAATCCCGATTGTCGCTGATATACCCAAGTCTATATAATAGGCGCCCCCTGGATCCGGTGATCAGAAATGGCTGGAAAACTCTATATCAAAACACATGGCTGTCAGATGAACGAGTATGATTCATCACGTATGGCAGATCTGCTGGCGGAGAGCCATGGTTATGATTTGACTGACCATGTTGAAGAAGCAGATGTTCTGCTGCTCAATACCTGTTCGATTCGGGACAAAGCGCAGCAGAAAGTATTCCACCAATTGGGCCGTTGGCGGCATTTCAAGGAGCAGAATCCGGATCTCATCATCGGTGTTGGGGGCTGTGTAGCCAGTCAGGAAGGTGCGGCTATTTCACGCAGAGCGCCCTATGTAGATTTGATATTCGGCCCCCAGACGATGCATCGCCTGCCCGAGATGCTGGATGCTTCTGCTCAGGGGGAAGAAGCCGTAGTCGATATCAGTTTTCCGGAGATTGAGAAATTTGACCGATTGCCTGAACCCAGCGTTAATGGGCACGCGGCGTATGTGTCCATCATTGAAGGCTGCAGTAAATATTGTTCATTCTGTGTCGTGCCTTACACCAGAGGCCGGGAGGTGAGCAGACCCATGGATGATGTTCTGGTGGAGGTTGCACATCTGGCATCCAGGGGAGTGCGAGAAGTGAATCTCCTTGGCCAGAATGTGAATGCATACCGGGGCTTAACGCACCAGGGTGAGCGAGCAGATCTGGCCTATCTGATTTCGCTGATTGCCACAATCGACGGCATTGACCGGATTCGATATACCACATCACACCCGATTGAGTTTACGGATCGCCTCATAGAAGTCTATGCCGATGTACCCGAGTTAGTGAACCATTTGCATTTGCCTGTACAGAGTGGTTCAGACCGGATCCTGGCGAAAATGAAACGCCGTCATACAATTCTTGAATATAAGTCGAAGATCAGAAAGCTGAGAGCGATTCGGCCGGATATCAGCATTTCCTCCGATTTTATAGTGGGATTTCCCGGTGAATCCGATCAGGACTTCGCTGCAACCATGCAACTGATAGAGGAGCTTCAGTTCGATAATTCTTTCAGTTTCATATTCAGCGCCAGGCCTGGTACACCTGCTGCAGACTTACCGGATGAAACACCTGCCGAAGTAAAGAAGCAGCGACTGGATGAGCTGCAAACACGCATAAACCAGCAGGCGCAGACGATTAGTCGTCGCATGGTGGGGAGCACATACACAATATTGGTTTCGGGCCTGTCAAGAAAGGATCCAGGACAGTTACAGGGCCGTACCGAGAACAATCGGGTAGTCAATTTTCAATCGGACAATCACAGCTTGATCGGGCAGTTTGTGAGCGTCACGATAACCGAAGCATTGCCCAATTCATTGCGCGGCCGCTTGTGTTGAGAACAGAACGGCAAGAGTATCCGGACAGGAACTACCTGGTCGTTTGTGTGAAGGGATGGTGCTGTTAACCCGTTTTTCTGGCGGAATGACAGCTTTCACTTGGCAGTGCCACGGTATATGCTAATAACTTGTGAACGGATTTGTAGAATCTATTGGATACACAAACCTACCAGGTAAAACTGGAACCGAATAATAGTCAGCAACTTGCAGCACTCTGCGGACCTCTGGATGCCAATTTACGACAGATAGAAAAGCGTCTTGGAGTTGTTATTCAAAATCACGGCAATGACTTCCGTTTATTCGGCGATTTACAGGTCGTTCACGCAACGGGTGAACTGCTTACTCATCTGTATCGAGAAGTTCTGAGCGGGACTCCACTGACCTCTGAGATGGTGCATTTGTTTTTGCAGGAATCTGGTGTGGAAGAGCTGTTACGGAATAACCCGCCAGAGCCTGATCAGTTAGTGATCACGCGCAATAAGAGTGTAAAACCCAGAGGACGCAATCAGATTGGCTACGTGAAGAATATCCGTAATAACGATGTTAATTTCGGTATTGGACCGGCCGGCACCGGCAAGACATATCTGGCCGTTGCTTGTGCTGTGGAGGCTTTGGAAAAAGAGCAGATTCGGCGTATCCTGCTGGTGAGACCTGCAGTTGAGGCGGGGGAGAAACTGGGCTTTTTACCTGGTGATCTTAGCCAGAAGATTGATCCTTATCTTCGTCCCCTGTATGACGCCCTGTACGATCTGATGGGGTATGAACGGGTCGAGAAACTGATCGAGAAAAATGTCATAGAAATAGCTCCGCTGGCTTACATGCGAGGAAGAACTCTGAATGATTCCTTTATCATTCTGGATGAAAGCCAAAACACAACCTCCGAACAGATGAAGATGTTTCTGACCAGGATTGGATTTGGGTCTACGGTAGTAGTGACTGGTGATATCACACAGATTGACCTGCCCAGAGGCACCCTGTCGGGACTAAGGCACGTAAGTGAAATTCTGAAGGACACCAAGGGTATCGCATTCACATGGTTTTCCCCACGTGATGTGGTTCGACACCCGCTGGTCCAGAGGATTGTGGAAGCCTATGAAAGGCACGATGAGGAAGGTGATGTGTCGCACTGAACCATGCGTGGATATCCAATGCGGTGCGCGTGTCGGATCTGTTCCGATAGATGAGGAGATTACAGCGTGGGTACATAGCGTGCTGCAACAGCAGCATTGTTCTGCGACAGTTAGCATTCGGTTCGTTGATGAAGTTGAGATGGTGACACTCAATGAACGGTATAGAAATCAGGCAGAGCCCACCAATGTGCTCTCCTTCCCTTGTGACCGGTCTGATGAAGCCGGCGTCAGGATTCTTGGTGACATAGTGGCCTGTGAACCGGTGGTCACCAGAGAGGCATTGGCGCAGGGGAAAGATTCGAGAGATCATTGGGCGCATATCATAATTCATGGCCTGCTGCATTTGCTGGATTTTGATCATATGGATGATCGAGAGGCAGCGGAGATGGAGCAGTTGGAAATTCACCTGCTGAGTGAGATGGGCATCGGTAATCCATACGCAGATCGAATGTAGGAGACTGTCACAGTAGCAATACACCGTGCATGAACTAATTGGGAGTCCGCCCCAGGGAGACAATTAATTCAATATGAGTGATATGGATAGCAATCAATTCCACCCGGGTAAATCTTTGCTGGAGAATCTGAAACGAATGTTTACCCGTGTGCCCGGGAGCAGAAATGAACTTGTTAATCTGCTGAGAGAAGCACAGCAAAAACAAGTATTGGGCTCAGATGCTTTAAGCATTATTGAAGGTGCTCTGCTGGTTGCAGATATGCAGACCAGGGAGATAATGATTCCCCGGTCCCAGGTTGTCATGATCAAGCAGGACATGGAAATGGATGAACTGCTGTCGATGGTCATCGAATCAGGGCATTCACGCTTTCCGGTGGTTGGAGATAATCCGGATGACGTGGCGGGAATATTGCTTGCTAAAGATTTGCTTTCCCTGGCGATGGATGACAAAAAAACCAGATTCAATTTGAAGGATATTCTAAGACCCTGCACCGCAGTACCGGAAAGCAAGCATCTGAATGTGCTGCTACAGGAATTTCGAGCGACTCACAATCACCTTGCTGTTGTATATGACGAACATGGTGGGGTTGCCGGGATTGTAACCATTGAGGACGTATTGGAACAGATTGTTGGTGAAATCGAGGATGAGTTTGATGTGGATGAGGAAGATTTTGTCAAACAACATTCTGATTACGTTTATACTATAAAAGCATTGATACCAATCGAAGAATTCAATGAATGTTTCGGTAGTAACTTCAGCGAAGAGGAATTCGACACTATCGGTGGCATAGTCATCAGCTATTTCGGCCATGTTCCCAAACGTGGAGAAAAGGTTGATATAGACAACTACCACTTCGAAGTGCTCAATGCCGATCAGCGACGCGTCAAATTACTGCAACTTACCCTGTCTGACCCAGCAGAAAAGACGTGACATTGCCTCTGATATCCGGGTTTCGCCATCTGACGGGATCAGGATGGACTGGTCACTTAATCGCCTTGTTGGCAGGCTGTAGTCTGCCGCTATCGTTAGCACCATTTCATCTATGGCCGTTTGGCTTTATTGCCGTATTTTTGTTCGCAGCCTGTCTCCAGGATGTATCAGTTCGTATTGGCACGTTTCGGAGCTATCTATTCGGACTGGGGATGTATGGTGCAGGTGTATCCTGGGTATATGTCAGTATTCATGAGTATGGCGGTGCATCTATCGGTCTTGCCGTGCTGCTGGTTGCGCTCTTCGTTGCATCAATTTCGTTAATCACAGCAATGCAGGGTTATCTCTACGTACGTTTTTTTAGGAATGGTTATTGGGGCACAGTTTTAGGGTTCTCCTGTATCTGGGTTGTGCAAGAGTGGTTTCGTACCTGGTTTCTAACAGGGTTTCCCTGGCTGTTCCTGGGTTATGGTGCTATGGATACCCCGCTTGTGAACCTGGCACCGATCACAGGTGTGCTCGGACTGAGTCTGGCTGTTGTGCTAACGTCAAGCACGATGTTGATGCTGGCTTATCAATTGCACAACCTATCCGATCAGCGAATCCGGCATGTTACTGCTGCCGTACTGGTAGGCAGTGTATGGCTGGTAGCAATTTTGTCATCATCGAAGCAGTGGGTAGAACCGGTAGTCGGTGGCGAGTATTCGGTGAGCCTGATTCAGGCGAATGTTGATCAACACATCAAATGGCATCGCGATATGGTTGAACCCATTCTGGATCTGTATTGGCAGATGTCTGAGACAGAATGGGATCAGGATCTCATCGTCTGGCCGGAAGCCGCCATCACGTTGTTTAAACATCGCGCCTCGAATTTTCTGGATCGGGTGGACAACAAGGGTAAACAGACTGCCACAGCCGTAATCACCGGTATTCCAGCTATTGATGCCGAAACAAAATCTTATCGAAACAGCGCAGTTGCTCTGGGTGTGGGCTCAGGCACATACCAGAAACGGCGTCTGGTTCCCTTCGGCGAGTATGTACCGCTTGAGAATTTGCTGCGAGGCCTGATTAGGTTCTTCAACCTGCCCATGTCGCACAATAGTCCCGGAGCGCAGCAGCAGGAACCTATGTACGTGGGTCCCTGGAAAATCTCTATGTCCATCTGCTATGAGGTGGCCTATCCTGAATTAGTGCGCGATTCCGTAACTGACCCTGATTTTTTGCTGACAATTAGTAACGATACCTGGTTCGGAGAATCCGCCGGGCCTATTCAGCATATGCAAATGGCGAGCATGAGAGCGCTGGAGAATGGCCGCTATCTGATTCGTGCGACCAATAATGGCATTACAGCCATTGTTGATGAGCAGGGTCGCGTTTTGCAGTCATTACCACAATTCACCAGAGATGTGTTGCGAGGCAAGGTCCGAATCATGAGCGGGAGTACACCTTTTACTCGTTGGGGATCAGTCCCGGTACTGTTAGTTTGCGGCATGGGTTTGTTGTTATCAGCGTTTACAGGGAGAAGATCAGATAATTTTCGGGCTTGTTGACGAGGCATACCAAACCGGACTGCCTGCGAAATTACCGAATCTGGTGTGCTTTGGTATTACACTCGTACAGGATAGGTTAAAATACCAGGTCGCTGGTGCCTGCTGCTTTAGAGGCAGGATACCAGACATCGAAGAATCCAATGAGAGATATATAACCGATGGAGCAGCAATACCAGGCGCGTGAAGCCGAGCGAGCCATACAGGATTATTGGCGGGAACAACATAGTTTTCAGGTAAGCGAAAACAGCGACAAGGAAAAGTACTACTGCCTATCCATGTTTCCCTATCCGAGCGGCCAGTTGCACATGGGGCATGTGCGGAACTATACACTGGGAGATGTCATTGGTCGTTTCCAACGTCTCAGGGGAAAAAACGTCTTGCAACCGATGGGTTGGGATGCTTTTGGACTGCCTGCTGAAAACGCAGCAATCAAGCACCATGTAGCACCGGATGAGTGGACCCGGCAAAATATCGCAAATATGCGCCGTCAGTTCGAGGAATTGGGATTTGCTTTTGACTGGAGTCGTGAATTTGCAACCTGTGATCCGGATTATTACCGCTGGGAGCAGTGGTTTTTTACGCAATTATTCCACCAGGGATTGGTGTACAAAAAATCAGCGTGGATAAACTGGGATCCGGTAGACCAGACAGTGCTGGCCAACGAACAGGTAATTGATGGTCGTGGATGGCGTTCAGATGCGCCGGTAGAAAGGCGGGAACTTGAGCAGTGGTTTCTGCGTATCACAAGCTACGCTGAAGAACTGTTGGAGTTTCTGGACAAGTTACCTGGATGGCCGGATAAGGTAAAGACCATGCAAAGGAACTGGATCGGGCGTTCGGAAGGAGTGGAACTCAGTTTTGATTTACCCGACTCAGATGAAGTGATGCCGGTATACACGACTCGTCCGGATACACTCATGGGTGTTACCTACGTTGCGGTTGCACCGCAACATCCGCTGGCAAGAAAGGCAGCCGCATCGAATCCCGAAATTGCTGACTTTGTAGAATCGTGCAACAAGGTGAAAGTTGCCGAGGCAGAGATGGCTACCATGGAAAAATCCGGTATCGATACAGGTCTGGTTGTGACCCATCCTCTGACTGGAGAGCCTGTTCCAGTATGGATTGCCAATTTTGTTTTGATGGAATACGGATCTGGTGCCGTGATGTCGGTACCGGGCCATGATCAGCGTGATTGGGAATTTGCCCGAAAATACGGTCTGAACATTGTGCAGGTAATCGCACCTGTAGAACAGTCAGATACCGAAAACGCATGCGATATCACAAAGCAGGCATTCACAGCCAGGGGTGTATTGATAAATTCCGGTATTTTCGACGGCCTGACTTCTGAGGCTGCGTTCGAGGCGATCGCGGCAGAGCTTTCCAGTCGGGGTAAAGGAGAAAAACAAACAACTTACAGGTTGCGTGACTGGGGCATCTCCAGACAGCGCTATTGGGGTTGTCCAATTCCAATTATCCACTGTCCCGATTGTGGTTCGGTTGCGGTTCCTGAACAGGATCTGCCGGTGGTTTTGCCGGTTGACGTAGAGTTTGATGGCGTTGGTTCACCATTGAAGAAAATGCCGGAATGGTACCGAACCAGTTGCCCCAAATGCGGGTCGGATGCCGAACGGGAAACCGATACATTTGATACGTTCATGGAATCGTCCTGGTACTATGCCCGATTTGCCTGTAGCGATCTTTCCTCGAAAATGCTGGATGACAGGGCGAACTACTGGACTTCAGTTGACCACTACGTTGGTGGAGAAGAACACGCTATTTTGCATCTGCTTTATGCGAGATTTTTCCACAAAGTTATGCGAGATGAGGGGTTGCTGGATACGGATGAGCCGTTTGAAAAACTGCTGTCCCTTGGGATGGTGTTGCAAGGCGGCACAAAAATGTCGAAATCGGCGGGTGATGCAGGTGACCCGCAGCATCTGATGAATAAGTATGGCGCAGACGCAGTGCGATTGGCAATGATGTTTGCAGCGCCTCCGGAGCAATCGTTTGAGTGGTCAGAACATGGTGTGGATTCCGCTGCGAGATGGTTGCGCCGGTTATGGAAGATAACTGCTGATCATCTGGCTGAAGGGGCTACGGAAGTTATTCAGGTAAACGGACTGAATGAGTCGCAGAGAGATCTGCGCCGCATCGTGCATGAAACCATCAGCAAGGCCTTCGATGATTATGACCGCAGGTTAACTTTCAACACCGTTGTCGCAGCCGTTATGTCGTTGATCAATGCGGTAGCAAAATTTGAAGATCATTCATCCCAGGGCCGTGCTCTGGTAGCCGAGGCACTGAATGCCGCTGTTATCATAATGTCACCAATTACTCCTCACATCTGTCATCAGTTATGGCGTGAATTAAATGCAGGGCAGTTGATCGAGGATGCAAAATGGCCGGAAGTAGATGTGGTCGCTCTGGAAAAGAGAACCGTGCAAATGGTAGTTCAGGTCAATGGTAAACTCCGCGGTAAACTGGAACTCTCACCCGGGCAAGATGAGCAAGCGGTGGTTACCCTGGCAGGTGAAATTGAGAATGTCAGTCGGTTCATTGAGGGTCAGGCAGTTCGTAAGGTAGTATTTGTGCCGGATAAACTGGTAAATTTTGTTGTTGCGAGTAACTAACACGGGAAACAGGAATAGCAACGGCACTGGAATTTCCGAGGTGGGTTTATGGGAACGCTCTGGTTCGCCAGATGTAATCAATTCTTGTTTCAAGGCACCGAAACTACCAAAGTGAGGACTGGTCTGATACTGCTGGTCGGGTGCCTGCTGCTTGCTTCATGTGGTTTCCACCTGCGGGGAACGGGAATAGCAGAACACCCGGCGATCAGTCTGCATGTAACCGCAGCTAATTCGAATGCAGAGTTGCTCGGTATGCTGGAGAGGACACTATCGGGGAATGGTATGAAACTGGTCGATGACCGGGCTCTGGCGCCCTGGACTGTAAGCCTTCTGGACGAAAGCTTCAGTCGACGGGTGGCGTCAACTACTCGAGGAATCAGTGTTGCGAAGTATCAGTTGATACTGCAGGTCCGATTCAGTCTGGCTGCTCGTGATGGCAAACTCCTCATTCCAGCGACATCACTCACCGTTGAGCGACTGTATGACTATGATTCATCTAATCTGGTTGGGAGCGACACGGAACAGACGCTGCTCAGAGATGAGATGCGAATGGATCTAGTTGAACGCATGATACGTCGAATAGAGACCACGATTAGCAGTCAGAATTCGCAGTGAAAGTATATCCTGAAAAATTGGCTCAACAGCTGGCGCAATCCATCAAACCTGTATACATAGTCTCGGGTGATGAACCCCTGTTAATCCAGGAAGCTTGCGATATCATCAGGTCATCGCTGCGTAAACAAGGTTTCTCCGAACGTCAGGTCTATCATGTAGAAGGAACTTTTGATTGGGAGCAGGTCCTGTTTAGCGCGAATAGTATGTCCTTGTTTGCTGATAAAAAATTGCTTGAACTCCGTATGCCGACTGGTAAACCCGGAGTGACAGGAGCAAAAGCGCTCATTACCTACCGGGAGAGCCGTTTAGCAGACAACGTCCTGTTACTCATTACTGGTCGGCTGGATGCGAACACGCAACGCAGCAAGTGGTTTAAGGCGCTGGAATCTGCTGGTGTTTTTGTTCAGGTGTGGCCCATCGATATCGGCGAGTTACCTGGATGGATCAGACAGCGGATGGCACAGGCCGGCTTGACGGCGGATCGGGAGGTCATCCAGATCCTGGCTGATAAGGTAGAAGGAAATCTGTTGGCAGCAGTCCAGGAGATTGAATTATTGCGCGTGATTTGCCAGGACAGCAAGGTCACGCTGGAGCAGGTAGTTGAAGGCGTTTCGGATAGCAGCAGATACAGCGTTTTTGCACTGATTGATGAAGCGCTTTCGGGTAACTCTCGCAGAACGCTTGGCATGGTGAAAGGACTCCGCAGTGAAGGAACTGAGGTGCTCCAAATTATCGGACTGCTGGCAAGAGAGCTTCGAACTCTTGGTAGCATGGCCGGGGAAATGTCCCCCCGACAGAGCGCTGCTGCTGTAATCGCTGCACATCATGTCTGGCCGAAACGCAAAAAAGTGGTTAGCGCAGCACTTGCTCGTCATACGGCAGATGCTATTGAGACTATGCTGGGTCGAATCGCATTGATTGATCAAATGGTAAAAGGACTTGGCGTGGGTGATCCCTGGGAGGAACTCACAGTTCTGCTGCTACAGTTAGCAGGGCCGCTGACGGATCAGTTCTTTACACACAGGAAAGTTCCCTACCCGATGTGAGTTTGTGCCTGGTCTCCTTTTTCAATAAGCACTAACGAAGCACCGTCTGTTTCCAGGATGGAAATCGAGCAGTTGTCGGGACGAAAATGAACAACTCGATCATCCTTGATCGCATTTCCCACAGCAACGTTTATGGCGATAAAATGGCTGAAAACTGCGGTGTCTTTTTTGATTTGGCACAAGTAATCAATGAGCGCCGTACGCCAGTAAAGCAATTCATCGGATGTCTCCGCCCAGGTTCCCCGCATGACTTTACCGAGCCATATGCCGCGGCTTTCCAGACCCAGATTCGGAGAGGGTATCTCAGCAACACGGCGTTCCAGTTTTACCTGGGTGTT